>DVNF01000079.1 GCA_018714575.1 Candidatus Stercoripulliclostridium merdigallinarum | reverse complement strand
CGACAGTCCTTTATTTTGAATATGTACCGATCTCAAACCGGCGCTTTATCCGACTTCTTTTTACCGCCTCCGCCGAACGGCAGGAATACCTGGTCTTCCGATTCGGTAAAGCGAACGTGCGCGCCCTCGAATACGTAGCGGATCTTTTTCAATTCGCCGTTACGGTGCTTTGCGATATCCAACACCAGGTTGCTGCGCTCCTTAGTCTTGTCGTTTTCGTCCTCCCTGGACAGGAACATTACCATATCGGCGTCCTGTTCGATAGCGCCCGATTCCCTAAGATCGGACAGCCTGGGTTCCTTGTCGTCCCTGCCTTCGATACCGCGCGACATCTGCGACAAAGCTATGACGGGACATTCCAATTCCATCGACATGACTTTCAACATTCTGCTGATATCGGATACGTCCGTCTGACGTGTGGAAGAACGCCTTTCCTTGTCCTTGTCGTTTGCCATCAGCTGTAGGTAGTCGATTATTACCAGATCCAATCTGCCGCCGCCTTCGCCGGCCTTTAACTGCCTGCAACGCGAAGCGATATTGCCGGGAGTCTGCATCGAAACCGATTCGATAAAGACTTTGCTCCTGCCCAGCTCCATATGCGCCGACCACACGTCTTGCATATCGTCTTCGCTGATCTGTCCCGTCGAATATTCGTGCATACCTATATCGGTATTAGTCGCAAGGATACGTTGGACCAACTGTTCGGAAGGCATCTCCAGCGAAAACATGGCGACGACTTTTTCCGATTTCGCGCGAATGATATTGGCGATAATGTTCAAAACGAAAGCCGTCTTTCCCACCGACGGACGCGCCGCCAGAATAATCAACGAGTTGGGTTGCAAGCCGTTTGTGACTCTGTCCAACCTGGGATACCCCGTTTCCAGACCTTTCAAGGCGCCGGGGTTTGAGCTTAGTAGCTCCAGCCTTGCCAAAAACCTTTGCGCAGGCCCGGATATATGTTCCAGCTGTCCTTTGGTCGTCGTTTTGTTCGAAAGCGCGTAGATCAGTTGCTCCGCATGAGTTACCGAAGCCGTGGCGTCGGTAGAAGTATAAGCGTCCTCGGTGATAGCCTTGCCGATTTCTATCAGCTTCCTCATCACCATATCCCTTTCCAGTATCTTTAGGTAATCGCCCACGTTTACTGCGCCGGGAGTGACTTCGGCAAGCTCCGTCAGATATTCCAACGTATCGATATCGGCGGCGTTTTCTTTGGCTATCAGATCGTTCACCGTTATGACGTTAATGACTGTGCCCGCCTTTGCCAACGATTGCATGGCGCGGTAAATGACCTTATGCTTCGGAGCATAAAAATAGTCTTCCGTAACGTTTTTACCGAATGTATCGAAAGCTTGTCCGTCTATCAAAAAACAACACAGCACGTATTGTTCCGCATCGAAATTGTTGGGATATTGACGTATAGGTTTTTTAACTTCGTTTTCGCTCATTGGTATCTCCTTATAGGCGTTTTCGGGAGCCTGAAACAAACAATACCGTTCCGCACGCCACCAACGCGAAAACTATCAGGATCAGGTATGCGCTGACGGTGTTCGGAGCGTGTTGCACCAGATAATAATCGCCGGGTTCCTCGGAAAGATTGACTCTGAATTCATGAACGTAGGATCCCGTCGTTCCGTTATTCAAATAATATACGTAATCGGCGTTGCTTTCGATTGTCTTTGTGGAATAGTAGCTGCCGTAATTATAAACTGTGTCGACGTCGGACGCGCTGACTCCCGGGATCGCCGAAACGGCGGCGGTCATCGCGGTCAAAACGGAATCTTCCGCTCCGTCAAACGGAAACGGTACGGGTATGATATAATCCTGATTCCAGAAACCGCGCTCCACCTTTGCCGACGACGTTCCGACGTCGTAGCCGTCGTTGCCCATAATAATATCCAATTCCGTCAAATCACCCGCCGAAATGATCGTACCCTTTATAAATTCGGAGCCGCCGCCCTCGGATACGATATAGCCGCGTTCCTCGAACGCAGTCCTTATCGCGTTCGCCGCGTTTGTTATAGCGGTAAACTTTTCGGGGTCGTTGTCCGGATTTAGTCTGTCGACGTCGAACGACGCCTGGACCGAATATTCGATCGCACCGGAAGTGTAGGTAACGTTGTTATAGCTCAACTCTATCGGAGCGTAATCGGGTGCGGGCTGACCGGAATACAGCTGTTTTTCGCTGATCCCGAAGGTGGTCAAAGCGACTACGGCATACGCCGCCGCAATCAAAATTCCCAATATGATCAAGACCAAACCTACCCTCTTCGTCATTGTCTTACAGCCCTTTTATCGCGTCCAAAGTTTCTTTGAATTCGTCCATGAATACGGAGAAAGGCACTTTTTTCGTTAATTCTATGCCCAATTCGTCCAACAGCTCTATCGGAGGTTTGCTGCCGCCGGAGGACAGGAATCTGATATATTTTTCGGCAAAGCCTTCCTCTCCGGACAACAGTTTTTTTGCTATATTTACCGCGACAGTCAAGCCGGTCGAGTATTTATAGACGTAAAACGCGTTATAAAAATGCGGGATCCTTGCCCATTCGATGGCTATTTCAGGATCGTTTACGACGTCGCGGCCGTAATATTCTTCGTTCAGTTGCGCGTATTTTTCGGACAAAGTCGCCGAATCCAAGCCTTCGCCGCGTTCTACTTTCGAATGAGCGAAAACCTCGAATTCTGTAAACATAGCCTGACGGAAGAACGTCGTTCTGTACATATCCAAATAGTAGTTCAGCAGATAACGCTTCTTCTCCCCTTCGGAATTCGAAATCAGGTATTTCAATAATAACACTTCGTTTACCGTAGAAGCTATCTCCGCAAGGAAGATCGGGTAATCGGCTTTTTCAAAGCATTGCGCGTGTTGCGAATACCACGAATGCATGGCGTGTCCCATTTCGTGAGCTATCGTAAACACGTCGTGAGCCGTCTTTGTATAATTCAGCAACACATAGGGATTGGAATCGTAAGTTCCCCACGAATAAGCGCCGCTGCGTTTGTTGGCGTTCGCTACCACGTCGATCCACCTGTCTTTTTTCGCGTTTTCAAACGTTTCGATATACTGTTTGCCCAAAGGCGCCAACGCCTTTTCGACCAATGCGTACGCTTCGTCGAATTCCAATTCCAGGTTATAATCGTCTGTTATCGGGAAATGCAGATCGTACATATGCATATAATCCAACTTCAAGTACTTTCTGCGGAAACGCATATACGCATGCAAAAACGGCAGCGCGGAACGCACCGAAGCCATCAGGTTGTCGAAAACTTTTGCGGGGATTTGCTCCCTGTACAACGCCGCGTCCAAAGCCGATTCGTATTGGCGCAAGCGGCTGTGCACCACGTCGCGTTTCACCGAAGCCGAATACAGACCGGTGATCGTGTTTAAATGAGCGGTATATTCGGCATAGTAATTTTTAAAGGCTCTTTCGCGGACGTCCTGACGTCTGTCCTGCAAAAAATTCATGTAAGTACCGTGGTTCAGTTCGATTTTTTTACCGCCGACTTTGACGGGTTCGAACTTCAGATCGGCATTGTCCAACAACATGAAAACGCTTCTGAAATCGCCGGAATATGCGCCGATCTCCGCCATAACTTTTTCCTGACCCGTCGCCAACATATGCCCTAACGATCTAATAAAGTCTTCCAAAACGGTAGTGAAATCTTTAAATTCTTCCGATTGTTGAAACTTTCTGACGTCCTTTACGCTGAACTTGTTTCTCATTTCAGGTTCGATAAACGACGCCGCGGAAGAACACTTCGCTATCAGCATAGCCGCCCTTTCGGCTTCCGATTGCGACTTCGCGTTGGCGGTATCCACGTCTTTTTTCAGGTTGGCGTAAACGTAAATGTTTTCGGCACGTCTGAACAGCTCGGACCTTAGTTTCAGTACGTCCAACAAATTTTCAGCGTTGATTTTTTTGCTATAAGCCGCTATTGCCGCCAGCTTTTCCTCTACTACCGCATATTCCGCACGGTATTCCTCGTCGGAAGCAAACAACGAATTCAAATTCCAAGTCAATTCTTCGGGGACGGCGGATCTGTCTATCGCCATAATGCTGCTCCTTCGGGCGCGCGCCCGCTATTTATTAAATATAATGTAAACAAGAAAATAATAGACCAATCGGAAAAATATGTCAATAGCGTGAGTCAACTTTATGGCGAATACCGCCTTCGGGCAAGCTTCCCCGGCAAAAATCGCTTGTGCGCTGAGGCGCGAAATTTATATTTTTTCGGCAAAACCTTGTTATAAACAGCCGGCGCCTTTTCGAACGCTCGGACGGTCGCTTATTCTGCCTCGCGGCTTATCTGCGCCAACAGTCCCGACAATTCGTTTTCGGATAATGTTACGGCTTTTTTACGCTGTGAACCGGCATCGTAGCCCCCTTTTTTGTCGGGAGCCGCTGCATAAAAACCGCTTGTTTCGTCGTCGAATTCTTCGGTTTCCTCGTCGAAAACCGCTTCATCAGTTTCCGCCGCTTCGGCAGTTTCAGCTGTTTCGGTCAAGGCGCCGCTTTCCCCCGACAATATTTCGCTTACATCGGCGGTTCGGCTTTGTTCCGAACAGCAAGGAGCTTTTGTATCGGCTATGTCGGCGGTATCGGCGGACAAATCGTCTCTGTAGCCCATTTTTTCGGCATATCTTACCACGTCGTGCACCAGATCCGGATACAGCGTCCTGGGATCGGTGCCGACTCCGTTCGGCACGGGGTGCCTGTCGAATATGTTTTTCGGAGCGTTTTCGCGCTTTTTACGCACCGATCCGACCGTGATCCTTTCGGTTTTTTGATTGCTTTCTATCGCGTCTACGACGCCGTCCGGCGTCGAAAGCACTTCCTTCGGCGCGGGCTTTTCGCCGGGAGTTTGGTCGGGAAACTCTTTCGGAACGGTTTTTTGCGGTTCGGTTACGGGCGGTTTGACTATCGTTCCCAGTCTTTCCACTTCCATACGGTATTCCTCTTCCGGCGTGCGTTTTACGCGTTTGCCGGAGGCAAGTTCGTCCAATTCCTTTGCCGCCGCGGCAAAGAACCTTTCGCATTCCATCAATTCCGCGCCGACTTTTTCGGCGCTGCCCAGCTTTTCCAACCTCTTAACGATACGCGTTCTGAAATCGTTCAATCGCGCGGCTTCCAAACCGAACCTGAGCCGCGATTCCTTTAAATATTCGTTGGCGCGCTCTCTGGCAAAATTCAAAGCGTCGGTAACCTCGCGTTCCCGCGCTTTATATAAATCGAGCTCCTCGCGGAGCGCCTTGTTCTCTTGCCGAAAAGAATTTATCCTTTCCTGCATGGCGCCCGCGGTTTCCGCGGGAAGCTCTGTTTTTTGTCTTTTACTTCTTTTGAATAACTTTAACATATCGGGATTATAGCCCGATTATGAAAAACTTTAACCTCGATTTTTGACTTAATTTGTCGAAACTTCCTCCATCAGCTCCTTCTTCAGGTCATACAGACCGTCCGACAAGTCGACTTTGTAAACGTGAGGATTTATCAGACGTTTATACTCCTCCCAAAATTCGCCCTTTGAAGCGTTTGCGTATGCTACGATCTCCTTTAAGTCGGGCAGATCGTAAATCAATTCGCCGTTTTTAAAGATCTGAACGGGCAGTTTTTTCAAAACGTAATCGGTAAAAGTCTTCTTTTTCCAAGTTTCCACAGGATGGAAAATCGTCAGCGGTTTTGTGGTATCGATGACTTCGTCGTCCAACGCGATCAGATCCGCGGCGGCTTTACGCCCGCCGTCCAAGATCCTGTAAGTCGTTTTAAATCCCGGATTTGTTATCTTCTCGTGGGTATCCGAAATTTTCATTTTAGGAACCCAATTCCCGTCTTTGTCGCGCATAGCCGCCATCTTGTAAACGCCGCCCAAAGCAGGTCTGGGCGAAGCCGTGATCAGCTTTGTGCCGATACCCCAAACGTCTATCTTTGCGCCCTGCGCGTTCAACGAAGCTATGATATATTCGTCTATATCGCCGGAGGCGAATATCTTTGCCTCGGTGTGACCGGCGGCGTCCAGCATGGCTCTGGCTTTTTTGCTTAGGTACGCCAGGTCGCCCGAATCCAATCTGATACCCAGCGGCTTATGCCCGGCGGCTTTCAGTTCGTCGAATACCTTTATCGCGTTCGGTACGCCCGAACGCAACGTATCGTATGTGTCGACCAACAACAGACATTCGTCGGGATACAGTTCGGCGTATTTTCTGAAGGCTTCCAATTCCGTGGGGAAGCTCATGACCCAGCTGTGAGCGTGAGTGCCTGAAACTTTCACTCCGAACATTTTGCCTGCCAACACGTTCGACGTCGAAACGCAGCCGCCGATTATCGCGGCTCTTGCCCCGTAAATACCGGCGTCGGGTCCCTGCGCGCGCCTCAGCCCGAATTCGGCGATGCCGCCCTTTGTTTCGTTTGCCATTTTCATGGCTTTGGTAGCAATCAAAGTCTGGTGGTTGATGATATTCAGCAGAGCGGTTTCCACCAACTGTGCCTGAAACAGCGGTGCCCTGACCGTCATCAATGGTTCGTGCGGAAAGACCATTTCGCCTTCCCTCATTGCAAAAATATCGCCCGTAAAGCGGAAAGTTTTCAATCTTTCAAAGAACTTTTCGCCAAAACAGTTCAGCGACCTCAGATATGCTATATCGTCCTCTTCGAATCTAAGGTTTTTGATATAATCAACGGCTTGTTCCAAACCTGCCGCCACGGCAAAGTCCAAATTCGGCATTTGACGGAAAAACAGGTCGAATACCGCTTCGGTATCGGCAAGTCCCGTTTCCGCATATCCGTTCATCATCGTAAATTGGTACAGATCGGTCAACAGAGTCAAATTTCTCATACTGATTCATAGCGCCCTAGCGCGTTTCTCCAAAAGATTTATATATTTATACAATTTTCCCGCGTTTTTCCTTGTCTTTCCCCGGTTTTCCCTAGTTCCGTATTTCTTTTTATGTCGCGTATCGGCTATAAAAAAGCCGTCGATCATTTATCGGCAGCCTTTTTTTGCGGACGGTGATACGGATGGAATTTAACCTTTTCATCATCGGGAATTCCGCCCTTTCCGTACCAGATTTTTTCACCTTTTTTCTTCTTTACGACTATCAAAGCTATCAAAATCGCCAGCGCGGCAATCGCCACAATTATGCTGATGACCTGCGTATAATTGAACACCGCGTAAATATCGCCGTCGTCGCGGAAGAATTCCATTACGAACCTGATTAGTCCGTATGAAAAAGCATACATCAATAAGCCCGAGCCGCGCAACTTCAAATGCCTTTGAATAATCATCATCGCGGCAAAGAAGGCAATATCCAACACCATTTCATAGAAGAACAGCGCCTGATAAAAACCTCCCAACCTATTAATATATACCGCCAACGGGAACCATTGTAAGGCGGGGTCGGTGATTTCGGGTCCGAAGATTTCCTGGTTGCAGAAGTTTCCCCATCTGCCCAAGCCTTGCGACAACAAAACGACGGGAACTATCACGTCGGCAAGGTCCAACAAATTCACTTTGCGGATCTTACACCATATCGCGCCGCCCAAAATACCGAACGGCACGCCCGTCATTATCGTCAAACCGCCGTCCCAAACGGCTATGACGTTGACGAAATCGTCCCAAGTAAAATCGGAAGGGAAATATTCGGGTCGCACCATGACGTAGCCTATTCTTGCGCCGATAATGGCAAGGGGTATGGCTATCAGGAATATTTCGACGAAATCGTCGACTACCAATCCTTGTTTTTTCCCGCGCAAGATTGCGACGATCAAGCCTGTCAGCATAGCGCAGGTAATGATAATACCGTACCATGCGATTTCAATATCGCCTATAGTAAAGGCTACGGGATCAACGTTTCCCGTCCAATGAGCGGCCAAAAGCATTATTCCTCCGATTCCAGATCCAAGCGCATTGCGCCGGTATCGCGAATTTTTAATTTATGTACGTTTTCGGCGCCGTATATCAAGCCCATATAATCGCCGTATTCCTCCGCGTCGGGAGCGACCATGGCTAATATCGTGCCTGCGAAACCGCCGCCGTGGACCCTATACGCATAAGTGCCGGCGTATTCCTGAGTCAAGCTGAGCGCCAAAGGAATGGGTTCGGAAAAATCCCCTTCGGGATAGCAGTTTTGCAATTTCGTCATCGAAGAAAATCCCGATTCGGTGATAAGTTCGCATGCCAGGTCGGGATCCTCGTCGGCAATGGCTTGTTTCATTTCGTCCACGCGTTCGTTTTCCTCGAAGTAGTGCATGGCGCGCAAAATAGCTCTGCCGGAATATTTATCCTTTAATGCTCCGATAGAGGAATAAAATTCGCCCTTGTCCACGAAACGCAGTTTTTCCTGTCCGAATTCCCCTGCGATAGCCCTCATTTCCGTCATGATCGCGGCATAATTCGGAGTCAGATTGCAATGGTCGCCGCCGCAGTTGACTACGAATACGGACATATCGTTTTCGAACGGCCAATGCATCTTTTCTACCAACGGAGCTTTAGGATCTTTGAAATCGATATAGCTGGCTCCGCCCACGGAAATAGCCATTTGGTCCATTAATCCCGAAGGCTTACCGAAGTAAACGTTTTCGGCGTATTGCGAAATGATGGCTTTGTCTATTGCGGAAACGACTCCGCCGTTATAGAACGAGTTCAACACCTCCGCCACGAACAGTTCGAACGAGGCCGACGACGACATTCCGGCGCCTTTGAACACGTCCGAAGTGG
>DVNF01000008.1 GCA_018714575.1 Candidatus Stercoripulliclostridium merdigallinarum | reverse complement strand
TCGGGCAGGAAAATATCCTTTAATAGGAAAATTTGTTAGAATTTGTCATATGCGTAACTGTGAATTCATTAAATGTTAAAATATATTCATCTTACGATGAATACCGGAGAGGTTAAGCATGGCTCACGACATTTTTAAGACGATAAAAGCTAGGATCACTAAAAGCTATAATGAAAACGCTAAACTAAAGGCAATTCGCTCCACTTCAGGTATATTTATTTTGGCAGGAAAGCGGTTGACCGCTGACGAAATTGCCGCGTGTTATTATTCGGTTGAAGCTTTTACGGACGAAGACGAGTTGAAAGCTGTAGGAAAATTGATAAACGAGGACGTGTATAACGGCTTGGACGAAGAAGCTAAAGAAAGATACGTTTTAAATGCCGCAAACTTGTATTCGGAATTGAAAAAGGAAGTCTTAAGACATAGAAAAAACGCATAAAAATTTTATAAGGAATAATCATATATCATAGCGTATATATATACACTTTACAGCGCGTATTATGCGCGTATGCGCGCGAAAAAAGCGAGGTGTTTTTTATTCCTAGGTTTCCTGCAAGCTGGCTGGACGAATTAATGTCGCGATCGGACATTGTCTCCGTATTAGGCAGGTTTATGTATTTACAAAAGAAGGGCGCTAAATATTGGGCGTGCTGTCCTTTTCATACGGAAAAAACACCTTCGTTCGTCGTAAATCCCGAGGAACAATATTATCATTGCTTTGGTTGCGGCAAATCAGGCTCCGTAATCACTTTTTTGATGGAGCATGAGAACATGCAATACACCGAGGCGGTCGAAACTTTGGCTAAATGGGCAGGTATGCAGGTGCCCGAATCAGAAAGTCCGGAAGAGGCCAAACGGCGAGCCTTGCGCGAAAAACTGCTGTCCGCTACAAAGCTTACCGCAAAATATTATTATTCATGCCTGAAACAAAAGGGCGAGGTCGCTGTACAGTATTTGCAAAAACGCAGGCTTTCCGATGAAACGTGCGTGGCTTTCGGATTGGGATATTCACCCGACAGGTTCGGGTTGAAAAATTTTATGGAAAGTCACGGCTTTGCCGTTGAAACTTTGGAGCTTGCCGGAATTACAGACAAATCCGGCGGCGATAGAATGGAATCGCGCTTGGTGATTCCGATCATAAACGCAAAGGGCGAAGTTCTCGGGTTTGGTGGCAGAACGCTTTCAGCCGACGTAAAGCCGAAATATTTGAATACCAAAGGAACGCCGTTATTTGACAAACGTAAGACCTTGTTCGGTATGAATTTGTTTAAAAAGGCGCAAAAAGCCGAAAAGTTCGATTCATTGGTGCTGACAGAAGGATATATGGACGTCATCAGTCTGCATCAGGCGGGTATTCGTAACGCCATTGCTTCGATGGGTACGTCGTTGACGGAAGAACAGTGTAAGGAGATCAAAAAGACCGCCAACCAGGTTTATGTTTGCTTTGACGGCGACGCCGCCGGAGAAATGGCTACTTGGCGATCTTTGGATATGTTGCAAAGCGTAGGATTGGATGTCAAAGTTATGTCGCTTCCGGAGGGTATGGATCCGGACGACGTTTGTAAAAGCTACGGCGCGGACGGATTCAGAAAATTGATGAGTGAAGCCAAACCGCTGACGGAATTTAAAATCAGGCAGCTGGCTGCGAAAGAGAATATGGATACGTTTGCCGGGCGCGAGGCTTTTGCGTTGAAGGCGTTACCGGTTTTGGAAGCGCTTTCGCCGATAGGAAGGGACGCGCACATTCAGTTGGTATCGGAACTGAGTAATCTTTCTGCGGAGAGCATAAAAAATTCGTTACAAAACTTTACCGTTACAAGGAAAACGGCTACGAAAAGCGGCGAAGAAGCCCACGCGGAAGATGAGGATAAAATTACAAAAACAGAGCTGAAAAACGGCAGAATTCTACTAAAGCTATTATTGGATGGCGCGGATTATGCAAAAGTAAGCGAATTGGACGAAGAATGTTTCAAACTACCTTTGCATAAACGTATATTCAATTACATATCCGAAAAGAATAAAGCGGGGCTGAAGCTGAAAACCGGCGAGCTGTTCGCGTTAGAGCCCGATTCTACCGAGGAATTGGAAGCTATTATGTCGGCAACGGACGGATATACGATTGAAAGCGCGGAAAAAATGTACAACGCCATTTTGTCCGGCATATACAAAGCGCGCAAAAAGAGCATAATGGCAGAGCTGACAGCAAAAATAAAGCTTGCCGACGGCGCCGAAAAACAGAAGCTTGAAGAAAAGCTGCTGAAATTGATCAACCTAAGAAAATAAGCATTCCGACAAAGGAGGAAGCACGCGATGGATCAAAATACCGTCGAAAACAAAATTAAAAACGAGGTACAAAAGATCGTCGATTCTTTTCGCGATAAGGAAGTAAAGACGATAAACGAAGAAGAGTTGCTGAACAAGGTCGAAAGATTTAACCTTGCACCGCAGGATATGGAGATTTTCTATAAGGAGCTGGCTGACGCCGGTATTACCGTTGTAGAACAATCTGCCGCGAAAAACGACAAACTCCTGCAAAAAATTATGTCCGAAGTCAATATAGACGACTCCGTCAAAATGTACTTGAAAGACATCGGACGGGTACCTCTGTTGACCGCAGAAGAAGAATTGGATCTGGCAAAAAAGATGGCTGAAGGCGACGCCGAAGCAAAGAAGAAGCTTATCAACGCCAACCTCAGATTGGTCGTCAGCATAGCTAAACGCTACGTCGGCAGAGGAATGTCGTTTCTGGATTTGATCCAGGAAGGCAACCTGGGGTTGATGAAAGCTGTAGATAAATTCGACTATACCCGCGGATTTAAATTCTCTACTTACGCTACATGGTGGATCCGTCAGGCAATAACCCGTTCGATTGCCGACCAAGCGCGTACTATCAGAATTCCCGTGCATATGGTCGAGACTATTAACAAATTGGTTAAGATATCCAGGGCGCTGTTGCAAAAGCTCGGCAGGGAGCCTACTCCCGCAGAAGTTGCGGAAGCCATGGGAACAACCGAAGCTCGCGTAATAGAGATTCAAAAAATCGCGCAGGATCCCGTGTCATTGGAAACGCCTATCGGCGAAGAAGACGACAGCCACTTGGGCGACTTTATCGAGGACACCTCGGCTACCGCTCCGATAGACGCTGCGGAAGCCAATATGCTAAAGGAACAAGTCAACGAAATATTGAATACTCTGGCGCCGCGCGAAGCTATGGTGCTGATTCTGCGCTACGGTTTAAGGGACAACCGCCCCAGGACGCTGGAGGAAGTAGGTAAGGTCTTTAACGTTACTCGTGAACGTATTCGTCAAATAGAGGCGAAGGCACTAAGACGTTTAAAGCATCCGAACAAGACTAAGAAGCTAAAGGATTTTTTGGATAAGTGAAAGACTTGGACCGTAGGTTGTCTGCCATTATTTCAGAAATCGATTGCGACGTACTTGCCGACATAGGTTGCGATCACGGATACATAGGCGTTCAGGCGTTGATAGAACGCCGCGCAAAACGGTTGATAGCGGCTGATATCAGCGAAAAGAGTTTGTCCAAATGCAGACTGTTGGCAGCGGAAAAAAATCTTACCGACCGCGTAGAATTCGTCGTGTCGGACGGCTTTGAAAACGTGACGACCGTGCCCGATACCGCAGTCATTGCAGGCATGGGCGGTTATGAGATAATAAAGATTTTAAAAACCGCTAAAAGCTTAAACAGGGTACCCGAAAAACTGATTTTGTGTCCCCATCAAAACGCTTCGGAGTTACGCAGATTTTTGAATAACGATCCGATCGAAAAGGACTACATAGTGCGTTCCGACAAGAAATTTTATCCGATAATCGTCGTATCGGCTAAGGGTGAAAAATATCGCGCAGACGAATTCAGATACGGTAAAAATTACCCCGCGAACAGCGATTTTTTCGATATGTTGGAATCCAGAATTTGTACGCTGGAAGAACGTTTCCAAGGGAAAAAGATGCCTGAAAAAGTGCTGACGGAATATAAGGAAACAAAGGAGTTATTATGCCGAAAATAGCCGAAGCAATAGCCGCGATCGAACGCTTTGCGCCGCTGTCGCTCCAAGAAGAATACGACAATTCCGGTTTGCAATACGGATCGCCTTCCGCCGAACTTACCGGGATCACGGTTACTTTGGATCTGAATCCCGCGGTAGCGGAGGAAGCCGTAAAAAACGGCGACAACTTGATAATTTCGCATCACCCCACGTTCTTTCATCCTCTGAAGTGTTTGGATCCGACAAAGCCTGAATTAAAAGCTATGGAAATTTGCATAAAAAACGGCATAGCCGTTTATGCGGCGCATACGAACGTCGATAAGTGCAAAGGCGGCTTGAACGATTACGTTTTAAACATGCTGGGAGCAACGGTATTGTGCGAAGCGGAACCGGGATCGTTGCCGCGCTTCGGAGTATTTCCTGAACCTGTCACGCTAGGTGAATTGTCCGAAACCGTTGCGGAAAAGCTGTCGGATAACGGTGTGCGTTTTGTCGGGGATCGGCATAAGGTTATCGGGAAAATAGCTTTGATAACGGGCGGAGGCGGCGATTCGGATTCGGTAAACGCCGCGATTGCGGGCGGAGCCGACCTTTTTTTGTCGGGAGATTTTAAATATCACGTCATTAGGTTTGCAAAAGACGCGGGTTATGCTATAATATCGTTCGGGCATTATGAAAGCGAAATTCCTTTTATGCCGCTGATTGCGGATGTATTAAAGAAAGAAGGCTTCGAAAACGTCCATCAGGCCGTTAGCCTGGAAACACCATATAATACGGAGGGTCGTATATGAAAATGAATATTGCGGCGATGTTGGAATACCAAGCGTCCGATCAAATTATTTATAAAGCCGAACAGGCTTTCGCAAACAGTCCCGAAAACCGCAGATACGCCGCCGTACAAAACAAAATAGCGGAAATCAGGCAAGCAGTCATTAAAATGGATAAAGACGCTGTGGACGCCAGAAGAGAAATTGAAAAAAGAGAAGCTCAATGCGCGGAAATTACGTCGGAATTGACCGCAGGTCTGGATTTCGGCGACGAAGACGATTTGACGGCTGTAAAAAAGCACGAAGACGTGTTGCAGGAATACGAAAGCACGGTCGACCGCATAGAAAAGGACGTCAACAAATTCCTAAGGCGTTTGGAAGAGATCGAACGCGAAGTCAAACAAGCGTCGCAACAGCTGAAAAAATGCACGATCGATTTCGAACAAAGCAAAGCGGAGCTGGCGAAAAAGCGCACAGAAATGCAAAACCAACTGAAAGACGAGGTTTTGAAAAGACGTGAGATCCAGCAAAAACTCAACCGTGAGGAATTGGATTTATATAAAAAAGTCAGGAAGGAAAACATTCGTTTGCCTATTCTGGTTGAATATTCCGACGGCTTATGCCGCGGATGCGGAATGCACGTCGAAAACGATTTGCACGGTAAACTAAAAGAGTCCGGAGATATTGCCGAATGCCCAAACTGCAGGAGAATATTATATCTTAAATAAGTTTATTCCGCATATAATATACCGTTTACGGAGACGGTATGTTATTTATTAAAATGAACGGACTGGGAAACGACTACGTGTTTATTGACGCCGAAGCGGTTCCGGAAAACGCATTAAAGTACCTTGAAACCAATATAAAAAGACTTGCGCCGATAATATCCGACAGGCATTTCGGTGTGGGTGGCGACGGCGTCGTCATCCTGTATCCGTCGCATTCGGCAGACGTCGATATGCTCATGTTCAATTCTGACGGCAGTCTGGGAAAAACTTGCGGCAACGCGTTAAGGTGCGTCGGTAAGTATTTATCAATGAAATACACCGACAGAACTACCTTTTCGGTCAAAACTTCGGCTGCGGTTTCCGTGGTCGCAGTGACCGACGACGGAATTACGGCTTCGCTGTCAAAACCCGAATTCGTCGGCAGAAAAAACGGCGCCTACTTTGTCAATGTCGGCAATCCGCATGCGGTCATATTGACGGAAAATCTTTCCGATTCGGCCTTTTCGGAGGCTATGGAAACGACAAGGATATATGACGTCAATACCGAAATGGTGAAGCTCGAATCGGAAAATACCTTTAAGATGAGAGTTTGCGAACGCGGCAGCGGAGAAACCTTGGCTTGCGGCAGCGGTGCTGCTGCAGCGGCGTCCGCCGTATGTCGTCTGGGTCTGGGGTCGTTCCCGATGACGGCAGTATTAAAAGGCGGCAAGTTGAAAATCGATATAAATTCCGACGGCGTTTTGTTGATTACGGGCGCCGCTGAAATAAATTACACAGGAGATATAGATATATTTCGATATGGTCAAATTAAACGACAACTTTTTTAAATTAAACGAAAGCTATTTGTTTTCCACAACGGCCAGAAAAATCAGGGAATATGCGGCGGCTAACCCCGATAAGCCCGTCATCAAAATGGGTATCGGCGACGTCACTCGTCCGTTGATCCCGCAGGTTGCCGCCGCTATAGCCAAAGCCGGTGAAGGTATGGCTACGAAGGAAGGGTTCCACGGCTACGGCGACGAACAGGGCGAAGCCTTTTTGCAGGAAGCCATTAAAAAATATTATCTTAGGATCGCCGGTGTTACTTTAAAAAGAAACGAAATTTTTATTTCCGACGGTGCTAAATCGGACGTTGCCAATTTTACCGATTTGTTTTCCAACGATAATATAATAGTCATTCCCGATCCCGTATACCCGGTGTATTTGGATTCGAATATGATGCTGGGCAGAAAGATCGTATTTATCGAAGGGAACGAGGCTAACGGGTTCCTGCCGATGCCTTACGAAGGATTAAAGGGGGATATAGTTTATCTTTGCTCTCCTAACAATCCTACAGGCGCTGTGTATAATCGAGATCAATTAAAAACGTGGGTTGACTTCGCTAACGCTAACGGTATGATAATCCTGTTCGACGCAGCGTACGAAGCTTTTATTTCGGACAGTTCTTTGCCGCGCTCTATTTTTGAAATCGAAGGCGCCAGAACCTGTGCCGTCGAATTCTGCTCGTTGTCAAAGACAGCCGGCTTTACCGGAACGCGTTGCGGATATACCGTCGTTCCCGAAGACCTGGTTATCGACGGTCACAGCCTGAATAAAATGTGGCTTAGACGTCAAACGACCAAATATAACGGAACTTCATACGTCATTCAAAAGGGCGCCGAAGAAGTATTCTCCGAAAGCGGCATGGCTGAATGCATGAAGAATATCGAATATTATAAAGAAAACGCCGGGATAATGGCAAAAACTATGGACGAATTGGGCATTTGGTATACCGGAGGCATTAATTCCCCGTATATCTGGCTGAGATGCGGTATGGATTCGTGGGAGTTTTTCGATATGCTCCTGAACGAAATTCAAGTTGCCGGCACTCCCGGTTCGGGCTTTGGTAAGTGCGGTGAAGGCTACTTCAGGTTGACCGCGTTCAATACTCACGAAAATACTCTAGAGGCAATGCAACGCTTCAAAAAATTGCTTGCCAAATAATACGGAGGTAAAAAATGTCAGTTACAATTTTGGTAGGAGCGCAATTCGGCGACGAAGGAAAGGGTAAAATCGTAGACTACCTGTCCGAAAACATGGATATGGTGGTTCGTTTTCAGGGCGGAGATAACGCCGGACATACCGTTGTCAACGAATCCGGTTCTTTTAAACTACACCTTATTCCTTGCGGCATTTTCAAAAAAGGTTGCAAAGCATTTAACGGTACGGGAATGGTAATAAATCCCGACGAGCTTATAAAAGAATTAAACGAGATCGAATCCAAAGGAGTAGACACCTCCGAATTGTATATCAGCGAGCGCGCGATTATACTGATGCCGTATCATATAGCATTGGATTCCGCTTCCGAAGCAGGCGGTAAAACGGGTATCGGTACTACGAAGCGCGGTATCGGTTACGCTTACGCAGATCGCGCCAGAAGGAACGCGATGAGGTTTGAAAATCTTAAAGATCTGGAATACATGAAAAAGCGTTTGGAAGCCGTTATGCCCACCGTAAACGCCGAATTAAAGGCCAAAGGCTGCAGGGAATATTCGGTCGAAGAGATATACGAAAAAGCCGTATATTGGGCAAGCGTGTTGGGTAAGCGTATTGTCGAACCGGTGTCCTTTATCAACAACGCGATAGACAGGGGCGAAAACATATTGTTTGAAGGACAGTTGGGAGCGATGAAAGATATCGACCTGGGTATCTATCCTTACGTTACTTCCTCTAATCCCGTTGCCGCTTACGCAGCCGTGTCCGCAGGATTCCCCGTCAAGAAGATAGACAATATCGTCGGCGTTATGAAAGCCTTTACTTCCGCTGTCGGCGACGGACCTTTCCCGACAGAAATGAACGATGAAATGTCCGACGGTTTCCGTGGCACAGGCAACCAAATTGACGATGAATTCGGCGCAAGAACGGGTAGAGCCAGAAGGCTTGGCTGGCTGGATCTGCCGATCGTCAAATTCGCGGCTACCGTAAACGGTTTCACCTCGATAGCCATTTGCAAAGTCGATAAGTTGGATTCCTACGATAAAATCAAAGTTTGCGTAGGATATAAACTGAACGGCAAGGAAATCGATTATATGCCGTCAGCCATGGATCTGTACAAAGTCGAGCCTGTTTATAAAGAAATGGACGGTTGGAAAACTTCTACAAAAGGTATCCGTAGCTACGAAAATCTTCCTGAAAACGCTAAGAAGTATATCGAACTTATCGAAAATTATACGGGCGTAAAAGTCAAATATATCGGCGTCGGTCCCGCTCACGACGAAATTATTGTCAGGGACTAGATCTATTACCGATTTTTCCGTAGGAGGCGCTGCAGGCGCCTCCTTTATTTTAATATTTTATTTATATTTTTATTGAATAAAAACTATTATCATGTTATAATTTTTTTATTATCGAAAGACATTCTTTTGCGGAGGAAATATGCTTAACTACTGGCAAAACGGCAAAATATATAAC
>DVNF01000078.1 GCA_018714575.1 Candidatus Stercoripulliclostridium merdigallinarum | reverse complement strand
AGCCGAAGGCGTGATAGCGGCGGCGCTTGCAGGCGAAATCGATCGCGACAGGGCGGTGTTGCTTGCCGGCGAACCTGCTTTCGGAGCGTTGGCGCTGTGGACGGCTTTTATTCGCAGTCGCGATAAGGCTTTGTTGGAAGACGGCTACGATAAGCTGTGCGAAGCCTTTAAAATCGACGACGGTTTGATCGTTTCGGATTCGATCCGCAACGAGATCGCTTATAAACAGACAGGCTCGCCGTTGAAAATATTGGGCGGAGAACCCGTTTACGCGTTGGAATTTTCAACTTATAAACTGCTGGCAATGGAAATCAAATCCATGGCGGCGGCAGTTTTAAATAAGATCGAAGATAAACGGAAACTGGATAATATCATCAAAGCCTACGTCAAATCCTTTAACGAATGTTTTTACGACGAAAGGCTGGGGTTGTATATGGACAGGTACCTGTCGGGAGGATTTACCGGTGTTTACGGCGCGGCTTCGTTTTTGCCGCTGATCACCTCTGCGGTAAATTCGATAGACGTCCTGGACGCGCTGTTACTGAATTTGCAGGATACGGAAAAGTTTTGGACAAAGGCTCCGGTACCCACCGTTTCCGCAGATCACCCTGCCTACGGAAAACCGGTGTTCGATAAACTAAGCTATACCGCGCCGTATATGGATTTTACGGGTTCGGCTGTGCCGGGGATCGATTATATTATCTATCAAGGCTTGGTTTCAAAGGGCGCCGATACGGCGGCAGCCGCTTTCGCACGCGCCATGGCAAACGTCTATTCCGCCTATTTCACGCGCTACGGCTTTGTGCCGGACAGACTGTTGCCGAATTACAAAATAGACCCGAAAGGCTCCCGAAACTCTTTGTCCGGTAACCTGATCGGGTTGATAGGCGTACAGGAAATATTGGATACGGAATACTTCGGAACAGACTTGAAACCTGCTTTGCGGTTTGGCACGAAAGCGGGCGGCAGACATTCGGTTTTCGGCGTTACGTTGTTCGGTAAAAGCATACAGACCGAAGTCACGGACGAATCGGTATCGCTGAATGTTTCGGGTAAAAGAGTGTTCGAAGCTATCGGCGCGCCCTGCAAAGTGCGCCGATTTAGGGAAACCGAAAAAGGTTTGGATTTTTATATCTGCTGTGAAAAGTCCTTGACGCTGACGTTGACTTATCCCGTGTTTACGACGGCGGCTCCGGATAGGGTGCTTAGGTTCAACTTGCCTGCGGGACATTTCCGCATTGCCGTTTCGGACGGGGATTTCACGTATACCGCGGTTTAAATAATCGCCGCAGTACGCCGAAGTACGCCTAAGGTTTTCCGCATACGGCGGATAAAAAAGCCGTGAAAAAATCGACGAAAAACTTTTCCGATTAAAAATAAAATAATATCGGAATTTTTGTTGCAATTCGTTGATTTTTATGTTAAAGTTATATCTGCCGCTCGAAAGAGGCTTTAAGTCCGTGCAAACGGCGCCTTTACGGCGAGTTCCTGAATGGAGGTAGAACCGATATGTACGCGATAATCGCAACCGGCGGAAAGCAGTACAAAGTCAGCGAGGGTGACACTCTTCGCGTAGAGCTTCTGAAAGAGGAAGCCGGCAAGGAGATAGAACTCGAGGTGCTTGCGTTGGTCGATGACGGCGACGTCAAAGCGGGCGAAGCAGTGAAAGACGCTGCGGTGACCGCAAAGGTCGTTGGCAACGGAAAAGGTAAAAAGATCAATATCTTTACCTACAAAGCCAAGAAAAACGTCCGTAAAAGACAAGGTCACAGACAGCCGTACACCGAACTCGAGATAGTAAAAATCAAAGCATAGCCGATGACCACGGTAAAGGTTACCAGGAAGGCAGGGCATATATATAAGGTAAAGGCTACGGGCCATACCGGATATGCCGAGGAAGGCAGCGACATAGTTTGCGCCGCAGTCAGCGCTTTGACGCAGGGCGCGGTATTGGGACTGAAGAAGGTCGCGGCAGTAGCGGTAACCGAATCCGAATCGGAAGGGAAATTGGAATTTGAAATATCCGAATACAACACGGCAACCGACGCAATATTGGAAACTATGTTGATCTCGTTAAAGGATATATCGAAATCCTATCCGCGCCACCTTAAAACGGAGGATATTAAAAATGATTAAACTTCAATTATTTGCACATAAAAAAGGATCCGGCAGCTCTAAAAACGGACGTGATTCTCATGCGCAACGCCTGGGACCCAAAAGATCCGACGGGCAGTTCGTGTTGGCAGGCAACATTCTTGTCAGACAACGCGGCACGAAAGTTCATCCCGGTACCAACGTCGGCATCGGCAAGGACGACACTTTGTTTGCGCTGATAGACGGTGTGGTTCGTTTTGAACGCATGGGTCGTTACGACAAAAAAGTCAGTGTTTATCAAGTAGAAGCATAACTTGACAACCGAATGAAGTATAATATTTCATGCGGTAAAATCTTAATAGACGATACCTCGGAATTCCTTCCGAAACACATTTTGGAATGTGGGCAGGTTTTCAGGTACCTAAACTCGGATTCAGGCTACAAAATTTTTTCTAAAAAATCATTTTGTAGCTTGATTTATATACCGGGCTATGTTACAATAGATTCAAAGGATGCGGATTACTTCGTAAACTATTTCGATTTGGAACGCGATTACGGGGATATCAAAAGGCGCCTTTCGGGATACTCTTTGATGAACGAAGCCATTGGTTACGGTTCCGGAGTGCGCATTTTGAATCAAGATCCCTTCGAGATGATACTGTCTTTTATCATCTCCGCCAACAACAATATCCCCAGGATCAAAGGCATAATCGAAAGGATGTGCAGGGCGAAAGGGGAAAAGATATCGGAAGGGTACGCATTCCCGACGTTGGATGCTTTGGCAACCGAAAATGCAGGATTTTTCAAAGATCTGGGTGCAGGTTACAGGGCTGAGTATTTGGTGAAAACCATAGGCGCGATACGCGAAGGATTCAATCTGGATATAGGCAATATGCCGCTGAAGGACGCCAGGAAGCATTTAATGACTTTGACGGGCGTAGGCAGAAAGGTCGCGGATTGTATTCTGTTGTTCGGGTATCACAGGACGGAAGCTTTTCCGGTGGACACTTGGATAGAAAAGATCTATCCGAAAATCGGCGGAGAAGCGGGAAAAAGCGCCGTATACATTGCGGATAAACTGTCGGAACAGTTTGGAGAATTGGCGGGTTATGCCCAACAATATCTATACTATTACGCCAGGGAGAATCCATAAAATATATAACCTTTACGGAGGAATTGTGATGAATAATTCAAAGCCCAAAATGATCATTCTTGCCGATATCGGCAGCTTGAAGATTACCTGCAACGGCTTCAAACAGATCGTTAAAAACCTGGAATCCAGGTTCGAAATAGCCACTTGCAAGTTCTACTCTTACGTAGCGAAGAGAAACCGTGACTATAACGAATACATTTCCGCCAACGGATTTGCGACGTCGCTGCCCAGCGATTCCCGTCGCCGTAACAAATTGGATTGCCGTCAGGTCATCGACGCCGCCGACATAGCCGCTTTGGGCAACATCGACGCGGTAGGCTTGATCACCGGCGAAGGCGATATCCTCCCCGTTATCGATCTGTTGAAATCCAAAGGTATCGACGTATACGATATTAACGTTCAACCGAACAAATACGAATACGCATATACCGATTTCATTACCGTTCCCACCTCGGCGTTGCGCGAAGGCTACACCGCTCCGGCGATGAAGCAACAAAAGAAACGCGCTCCGAAGCCCGTTGCCGCAAAGGCTCCGACTACCGAAAACGAATATCTGAACGAGATCAAACGCGTTGTCGACGGCAACTCGATCTTCAACAAGTATCGCAGATAACATACAAATTCGGTACATAACCTATCAAACGATAATATAGGCTGCATGATGGCCCGTGTCGTTGCACGGGTCGTTATTATGCCGTATGGTTTCGGCGTTCGGATAAACCGTATATATACGGTATATAAAAATTATATATTTAATATATAAAAGCGCGGAAAATTGTTTGACAACGGTTTTTGATACATATATAATATTAGCATAAAGAAGATATTCATCTCACCGCAAGGTAACCGAAGCGGTCAACAATATATCGATAATCCGTGTGCCTACTGATGTAGCGTATGCGGCTTGTGGTGAGATGTGTTTCCATGTTGAAACACATTTTCTTTTATAAATAAAAATCACCGCCTGCGGGCGAAAAACAAGGAGGACGGAAATATTTTCAAAGAGCTTCTAACTAACACGCAAATACGTGTCCCGGAAGTACGTTTGATTGACGAGAACGGTTCCATGATAGGTATCGTTCCCATCGCGGAAGCGCAAAGAATGGCAGATGACAAGAATTTGGATTTGGTTTTGTTTTCACCTGCCGCAAAGCCGCCGGTATGCAAATTGTTAAATTACAGCAAATACCGTTACGATCAAATCCGCAAAGACAAAGAGGACAAAAAGAAGTCCAGCGTCATTAAAGTAAAAGAAGTCCAGCTCAGTCAGACCATCGATATCGGCGATATCAAAGTCAAAGCCAAGCGCACGATCGAATTTTTGCAGGAAGGTTGCAAAGTCAAAGTCGTTATAAGGATGCGCGGCAGGCAAAAGGCTCATCCCGAAATTTCGATGGAAGTCATGAACAGGTTTTTCGATATGGTCAAGGAATCGGCTATGATGGAAAAGGAGCCTAAACAGGAAAGTCCCGCAATCATCATGATGATTCTGGCCCCGGCAAAAAAATAAAGGAGAGGAACAATGCCTAAACAAAAAACGCACAGCGCCAGCAAAAAACGTTTCAGATTCACAGCTAACGGACTGTTGAAAAGAAATAAGCAGAACAAGAACCACATCTTGAACAAGAAGACCCGTAAACGTAAAAGAAATTTGAGGCAAGGCGCATACATCGATCAAGCGCAAGCAAAAACCGTTGCCAACATGATTTACGGTCAGAAGTAGGAGGTAATCCCAGATGAGAATTAAAAGAGCTGTTAACGCACAAAAGAAGAAAAGAAAGATAATGCGCATGGCGAAAGGCTACTTCGGCGCAAAGAGCAAATTGTACAGAGTAGCACGCCAAGCCGTAATGAAGTCCGGTCAATACGCTTATGTCGGCAGACGTTTGAAGAAGAGAGATTTCAGAAAGCTGTGGATCGCGCGTATCAACGCCGCAGCCAGAATGAACGATATGTCTTATTCCCGTCTGATGCACGGACTGAAAGTCGCCGGTATCGATTTGAACCGCAAAGTCCTGGCCGAGATCGCCGTTTCCGACGCCAAAGCCTTTACCGGTCTTTGCGAAAAAGCCAAAGCTGCTATTAATAACTAAGAAGCCCCGAGAGGCTTCTTTCCTTATATGAACGTAATCACTTCGGCACAGAACGAAAAAGTCAAGCTTATCCGTAGCCTGGGAAACAAAAAAGCGCGAAAAGAAAATCGGCTGTTTTTGATAGAAGGGGAGCGGGCGGTTTTTTCGGCGCCGAATGACGCGTTAAAGGAAGTATTTATCGCTTCCGACAAACAGGAAAAATATTTATCGGAATTTACCCGTTCGGACGTCGAAGTAAACGTCGTCCGTCGGGAAATTTTCGAAAGGATGTCCTTGACCGAACATTCCCAGGGGATTTTGGCGGTGGCTAAAATCCCGGAGGAGCGTGAAATTGTCGGCGACGTAATTTGCGTGTTGGACGGCATATCCGATCCAGGGAACATGGGTACGATAATCAGGTCGTGCGCCGCTTTCGGTATAAAGGATGCGATTTTGACAGATTGCTGCGACGCTTTCGATCCCAAAGTCGTCAGGTCGACTATGGGCGGTATTTTCGGTGCGAATTTCATAGTTTGCACGCGCGCGCGGGCAATCGATATTATTAATAAGTATAACTTTACTCCCGTCATTTTGGATATGGGCGGCGAAAACTTATACGAGTGGACTCCGAAAGGGAAGCTCGCGTTGACGGTAGGTTCCGAAGCGCGCGGCGTTTCAACGGAACTCAGAGCCGTATCGGGCGTTACCTTGGGCATACCGATGCCCGGGGAAACCGAAAGCCTGAACGCTGCCGTAGCCGTTTCCATAGCCATGTCGTGGGTGGCGGAAAAACACATCAATTAATCGGAGGTATTTATGTCCGGTCATTCAAAGTGGGCAAACATTAAAATAAAAAAAGGCAAGACCGACGCTCAACGCGGCTCGGTATTCACAAAGATAGGCAGAGAAATCGCAGTCGCCGTAAAGGCGGGCGGACCCGACCCCAACAGCAACTCGAAATTAAGGGACGTTATCGCAAAGGCAAAACAAAACAATATGCCCAACGACAACATCAACCGTTCCATTAAAAAGGCTTCGGGAGAATTGGGCGGAGTCAACTACGAATCCATTACTTACGAAGGATACGGCGCGGGCGGCGTAGCTATGATCGTCGAAACGCTGACCGATAACAGAAACCGTACCGCGGGCGACGTCAGGCATTTGTTCGATAAATACGGCGGTTCGTTGGGACAAACGGGCTGCGTTTCATATATGTTCAACAAACGCGGAGTCATTATCGCCGACAAGACCATGGACGAGGACGAACTGATGATGGTCGCGTTGGACGCCGGCGCCGAAGATATCGTAGCCGATGACGACGTGTTCGAAATTTACACCGCTCCCAACGATTTGTACACGGTTTCCGACAAATTAAAGGCAGCCGGAGTCAACGTTCTAAGCGCCGACGTCGACATGATAGCCGACAACGAAATCGATCCCGGAACGCATTTGCAAAGCGTTCAAAAGCTGATCGATATGTTGGAAGAGCTTGACGACGTCCAAAACGTATATCATAACGCCGTACTTCCCGAGGAGGAAGAAGATGACTGAAATCAGCGTCGTTGAAAAAATCTGTAAAGGCGCAAAAGAAGCTTCCGTAGCGCTTGCTTCCGCAAGCACGTCGGTCAAAAACGCCGTATTGAATAAGGCAAAAGAGCTGATTTTCGCAAAGACCGGCGAAATCCTGGCCGCTAATGCAAAGGATATCGAAAAGGCGCGTCAGATCGGCAGGAACGCAGCGTTTATCGACAGACTTGCATTGACCGAAGCCAGGATACAAGGTATCGGCGAGGGCTTGGACGCGGTGGCGGCTTTGGGCGATCCCGTAGGCGAAGTCGTCGAACATTACACTTTGAAAAACGGCTTGGACGTAAAAAAGGTCAGGGCGCCTTTGGGCGTTATCGGAATCATATTCGAAGCGCGCCCCAACGTTTCGGTGGACGCGGCGGCGTTATGTATAAAATCCGGTAACGGAGTCGTACTGCGCGGTTCGCGCGATTCGGCGGAATCGGTTAAAATTTTGGTAGATTGCATGAAAGAGGCGTTGAAAATCAACGGACTTCCCGAAGAGATCGTCGGGTTGATAGATCCGGAAGACCGTGCGGCGGTAGCCGAAATGTTAAGTTACGACAAGTACATCGACGTAGCTATACCGCGCGGCGGCAACGCTTTGAAAAAGGTGGTTTTGGAAAACGCTACCATGCCTGTAATAGCTTCTGCCGGCGGCAACTGCCACACTTACGTAGCGGCGGACGCCGATTTAAATATGGCGGTTTCGGTCATCTTGAACGCAAAGACCAACCGTCCGTCAACTTGCAACGCTTTGGAAACGGTTTTGGTGGAAAGGAGCGCCGCTGCTAAATTCCTGCCCCCGATCTTGGAGGCTTTGCAAGCGGCAGGCGTCGAGATACGCGGCACGGCGGAGGTCAAATCGATCTTCCCCGATTGTATCGAGGTAGGCGAGGACGAGTTTTCAAAGGAATACGACGACATGATCATAAAGGTCAAAGTCGTTCGCGACCTTACGGAAGCCATAGAGCATATCAACAAATACGGCACCAATCACAGCGACGCCATTTTGACGTCGGATCCGGCAAAAGCCGAAAGGTTTTCGAAGGAAGTCGATTCGGGCGCGATATATATCAACGCTTCGACCAGGTTTACCGACGGCTTTGAACTCGGTTTGGGCGCAGAAATGGGCATCAGTACCCAAAAACTGCATGTACGCGGACCTATAGGTTTGAAAGAACTGACCAGCGTAAAATATGTGGTCACGGGCAACGGACAACTCAGAAAATAGAGCAAATAGAGAAATTATAAGCAAATTATCGGAGTAACTATATGAGGAAAATAGCAGTTTTAACTAGCGGCGGCGACGCACCGGGCATGAACGCGGCTATCCGCGGAGTAGTGCGTTGCGCTTCCAGCCGCGGCATGGAAGTATACGGGATCGAGCGCGGCTATGACGGTTTGATCAAGGGTAATATCTTCAGAATGGATTCGCGTTCCGTATCCGACACCATTCAAAAGGGCGGTACCATATTAAAGACGGCGCGTTGCCCCGAATTCGAAACCGAAGAGGGTATCAAAAAGGGCGGCGACGTGTTGAAAGCTTACGGCATAGAAGGCTTGGTGGTAATCGGCGGCGACGGTTCGTTCAGGGGTATGAAGGATCTGTCGCAATTATGCGGAATAGTCTGTATGGGTATTCCCGGCACCATCGATAACGACTTGGGATATACCGATTTTACTTTGGGATTCGATACGGCGGTAAACACCGTGTTGGACGCACTGAATAAGATCCGCGATACTATGACTTCGCACGACCGTGCCTGCATAATCGAGGTTATGGGCAGGCATTGCGGCGACATAGCTTTGTATTCGGGAATGGCAGGCGGCGCGGAAAGCATCATCGTCCCCGAATTGCCCTTTAACATCGACGAAATTTGCGCAAAAATGCGCAGGAACGTTATCAAGGGCAAGGTTTCCGACATAATCGTTTTGGCAGAGGGCGTTTGCAGCGCCGAACAATTAAAAGCCGAGATCCACGACAGGACGGGCGTCACGATCCGCACGGTAAAATTGGGTTACATACAGCGCGGCGGTACTCCCAGCATGGCGGACAGAGTTTTGGCTGCGCGTTGCGCGGACAGAGCGGTGGAATTGCTGTACGAAGATTCGGCTACCTCCAGGGTAATAGGTATCAAAAATAACGTCATCGTCGACGTCGAGATCGAAGAGGCGTTAAGCATAAAGAAACAATTCAACGAAAAAATGATGGAAATTGCCAACAGGCTTTCATTCTAAAGGAGACAGAATATGAAAAACTTAGTCGGAGCATGTATTTTCGGTCAATCCGGTGGACCCACTTCGGTCATCAATGCCAGCGCCGCAGGCGTATTTATCGAGGCTTTGAAACAGGATAAGATCACTGCCGTTTACGGTGCGGCACACGGTATCAAAGGCATACTGAACGAGGACTTTTACGATATCGGTCAAGAAGACATGGACGAACTGTTGCTGTTGAAGAACACTCCTTCTTCCAGCTTGGGTTCCGTTAGATACAAACTGAAAGATCCCGCTTTGGACGATACCGATTACAAACGTATTTTGGAAGTTTTCCAAAAGTATAACATCAGGTATTTCTTCTATAACGGCGGCAACGATTCTATGGATACTTGCAACAAAGTTTCCAAGTATTTGATGAAAGCGGGCTACGCTTGCAACGTTATCGGCGTACCCAAGACTATCGACAACGATCTGTACGGCACCGACCACTGCCCCGGATACGGCTCTGCCGCAAAATACGTCGCAACGACTTTGATGGAGCTGAACCTGGACGCAAAAGTTTACGACAAAGGTCAGGTAGCAGTCGTGGAAATCATGGGCAGAAACGCCGGTTGGCTGACTGCCGCCGCCGCTTTGGCAGGATACAAGGGCTTGGGCGCGGACTTGATCTATTTGCCCGAGGTCCCCTTTGACGTCGATAAATTCCTTGCCGACGTCAAACGCGTCATGGACGCCAACAACGGCAAGTGCATAGCTTGCGTTTCCGAAGGTATCCGCGATAAGGACGGCAACTTTATCGTCGAAACGCTGTCCAGCGCAAAAGCCAAAGACGGCTTCGGTCATACTCAATTAGGCGGTTTGGCTATCCAACTCAGCGATTTGGTAAACCGTACTTACGGCGTAAAGGTCAGAGGTATCGAATTCAGCCTGATGCAAAGATGCGGCGCGCACCTGGCTTCCGGCACGGATATCAAGGAAGCTTTCGAGGCAGGCAGAAAAGCCGTAAAAGCCGCTTGCGCGGGTCAAACCGACAAAATGGTGGCTTTCGAACGCGATATGTCCTCCGGTAAATATAAGTGCAAGTATAAACTCATTCCCGTTTCTTTGGCTGCCAATACCGAAAAGAAAGTGCCTTTGGAATGGATCACTCCCGACGGCACGGGCATGACGGAAGATTATATAGAGTACGCTTTGCCGTTGATCCAGGGCTCCTCTAAATCGCCGCTGGAAGACGGACTGCCGAAGTTCGCTAACCTGAAAAAGGTGTTGGTGGAGAAGAAGTAAATGCCGACCGGCATTAAACGCAGGAAAACGATTGCCGTGATCACCGTCGCGGCAATCGTCGTTGCGCTTGCGTTAGGCTTGGGCTTGGGTTTGGGATTAGGCTTAGCCGACAGGGTCCCTTCGGTGCCGGAAACGACTGTGTCGTTGACGGCTGAACCCGGTTATGCGATAATATTTTCGTGGGAAGCGTCCGACGCGGACAGTTATATCTTGGAATACGAATATAACGAATACGCTCCGGGCACGATCAGTTCCGTGCAGACTTCGGAACTTTCGGTCAGAATAGACCGCGTAAAAGGACTGTTGAAATACCGCTTGACCGCAGTAAAAGGGGATAAATCCGCTACGGGGGAATGGCAATACTACTCCGTCCCCGCGTTGGTGTTGCCTCAAATGGAAGCCTTCGAGTTTACAGATTCCGGTAACGGCGTGCTGACCGTAGATAAATCGACGCTGGAACCCGTCGTATTCCGATTTAAGGGCGAGGATAGGACGGTGACCAATTACGAAATCGGAGTTGCCGCGCCGGGCGAAGAGGGCATACCCGAAGTCCAGCCGATACTGCTGTCGGACTTGGAAAGCTGGTCGCTTTACGTAAACCGTTCCGGCGTATGGAAAATATATGTCCGTCCTGTCACCTATATCGGAATAGGCGGCGTGAACGCCTATGACGAAGAATTGGACGCGCTGTATTCCGAGTTCAATCCTTTTACGGTTATTTCGGTGGCGGTGACCTTATAGACATTGTAAACGATTCGCCCGGATACGAAAGTTTCGGCGATAAAGGGGAACAATCAAACAGGTATTCAATCGGGTATAAATTGTCAGGAATAAACAGGAATAAGCAGGAAAAGTAGGAATAATCAGAAATAATCAGAAATAATATGATCAGATCGGATTTAAGAAATATAGCGATAATAGCGCACGTCGACCACGGCAAGACTACGTTGGTGGACGCGATGTTGAAACAGGGCGGAGTTTTCCGCGAGAACCAAGTCGTCGAAAACTGCGTCATGGACTCCAACCCCCTGGAGCGCGAAAGAGGGATAACCATACTTGCAAAGAATACGTCGTGCATGTATAACGGCGTAAAAATAAATATAGTCGATACCCCCGGGCACGCCGACTTTTCGGGCGAAGTAGAAAGGGTATTGAAGATGATAAACGGCGTAGTGTTGTTGGTCGACGCTTACGAAGGTCCGATGCCGCAGACGCGTTTCGTGTTGCAAAAGGCGTTGGAAATGAACCACAAAGTCATTATTTGTATCAACAAAGTCGATAAACCCGACGCCAGATTGCACGAAGTCGTAGACGAAGTGTACGAGCTGTTGATAGACTTGAACGCTTCGGACGAACAGCTTGACAGCCCGATAGTCTATTGTTCGGGCAGGGCGGGAGTAGCCAGCTATTCGCCCAACGTGCCGGGAGTCAACCTGAAACCGTTGTTCGAAACGATCCTGGAGCATATCGATCCTCCGGAGGGCGACGAAACGGCTCCGTTACAAGTTTTGGTCAGCTCGATAGACTATAACGATTACGTCGGCAGAATGGCTATAGGCCGTATCGAACGCGGCGTTATGCATCCGAATACCGAAGTCGCGGTATGCAACTACCACGACCCCGGAGTCGTTACCAAAGCAAAAATCACAAATATATATCAATTCGCGGGCTTGAATAAGATCCCGGTAGAAAGCGCAAAGGTAGGCGATATAGTTTCCTTCAGCGGTATCGAAAACATAACGATAGGCGAAACGGTATGCGCTCCGGAAGACGCCGAGCCGTTGCCCTTCGTGAAAATTTCGGAACCGACGTTACAGATGATGTTTTCCGTAAACGATTCGCCTTTTGCCGGCAGAGAAGGTAAATTCGTGACCAGCCGTCACCTGCGGGCAAGATTGTACAGGGAACTGCTGCGCGACGTATCCCTCAGGGTAGAGGACGCCGACAAAGCCGATTCGTTTATCGTTTCCGGCCGCGGAGAGATCCACTTGTCGATACTTATCGAAAACATGCGCCGCGAAGGGTACGAATTCCAGGTTTCCACCCCGAAGGTCATCACCAAAGTCATTGACGGCGTAGTCAACGAACCTTTGGAAAGACTGTATATAGACGTACCGCAGGAACATGTCGGAACGATCATACAGGACATGGGCAGACGACAGGGCGAAATGAAGAATATGACTACCGTCAATTCGCGCGTTAAATTGGAGTTTGTAATTCCCGAACGCGGACTTTTGGGATACAGAAGCGACTTTTTGACGGAAACTCGCGGCGAAGGCATCATGAACGGCGTATTCGAAGGATACACTCCGTTAAAGGGCACAATGCCGCGCCGTCCGTACGGAGCGTTGGTAGCTTTCGAAACGGGCGAAGCATGCACTTACGGACTGTTCAACGCCCAGGGCAGAGGTACTTTGTTCATTACTCCCGGCACCGAAGTTTATGCCGGAATGGTGGTGGGCTTTTCGCCGAAGCAGGAAGATATTTCCGTCAACGTTTGCAAAAAGAAACACGTTACCAACATGAGAGCGGCAGGATCGGACGAAGCGTTAAGGTTGGAAACGCCCAGGATCCTGTCTTTGGAAGAATGTATCGAATTCCTGGAACCCGACGAAATGTTGGAAGTCACGCCTAAGAGCCTGAGGATCAGAAAGAAAATTTTGAATCACGAACTCAGGATGCGCGAAGTAATGAAAGAAAGAAGGGGATAAAAATCACCCGGGAGGGAAGCAATGGACGCCATAATCGAATTTTTCAACACCGGTTATAATCTGTGGTACGTTGTCGGCGCGGCAGTCGCGCTGATAGCGGTGATAATAATCGTTGCCGTCGCGGTAAAAAGCGCGAAGAAGAAAAAGCAGGCAAAGGAATCGGAAAATTTGCCGGAGCCCGCTAAGGTACCTACCGCGTCGGACGACGATTTGTTGGAAATCGACGTGGATAACATGGAGCTTACTCCGGAAGACGAAGTGTCCGACGCCGCAAAATCCAATTTCATGATGCGTTTGCCGGTAAAATACAATTCTTCCGACATCGATTCCGTAGTCGTCAGACCCAGGAAAAAAGCTCCCAGACCGGAACCCGAGGAAAAACCCGTCGTCGAACCCGAACCTGCCGAAAAGGAAAGCTCCTTTACCGATCATATCTATTCTCCGGAAGCGGCGAAACGCCCCGGAACCGTTCAAATATACATAGATAACGGCGGTAAATACCGTTTCCGCTTTAAAACCTCTAACGGCGAAACGGTGGGGCATTCCCAAGGATACACCACCAAATCGGCTTGCAAAAGCGGTATAAACGCAGTGGTCAAAGCCGTTTCCGAGGCAAAGATAATCGATTCGACTAAGGTAGATTATGCTCCGGCTATCGGAAGACCCGTGTTCGTAGTGTACCGTGACCGCGAAAATAAGTTCCGTTTCAGGTTGACTGCGTCGAATACTTCCAACATTTTAGCTTCGCAGGGATATACCTCCAAAGCCAACTGCATAAACGGTACGAAATCGGTGTCCAACGTGGCGCTGTTCCATAACATCTCCGACGACACCGTAAAGGCACAGAAATAATCGAAAAAGAATAGATCAAAATACGCTTTTTTAACGACGTTCAGGCGCGGTCGGTTTACTGCTTCAGCGCAATAAACCGACCAGGGGTGCCTTATTTTTATGCTCGCGGAATATTCGGTATTGACTTTGACTTGGAATTGCTTTATTATTAGTGTAGGGTACTATATTCGGGAGGAGCGCTTTATTTGGAGATCGTAGTTCTGGACGGATATTGTTTAAACCACGGCGACCTGGATTGGAAGGCTTTCGAGGCGCTGGGTGATTTGCGCGTTTACGACAGGACTCCGTATGCGGAGATCGTTTCGCGTATGGGCTCCGCCGAGGTCATGATCACGAATAAATGCGTTATCGATCGACCGTTGACCGAAAAACTGCCGCACCTGAAATATATCGGCGTTTTGGCTACGGGGTATAACAATATAGATATTCGCGCCTGTCACGAAAAAGGTATCACCGTCACGAACGTTCCCGCTTACAGTACCGAATCGGTAGTGCAAAGCGTGTTCGGGCTGATACTTGAATTGTATATCAAAATAGGCAGTCAGTCCGCGTCGGCAAAGGGCGGCGATTGGGCGAAAGCTCCCGATTTTTGCTACTATCCCGAGGGACTGAAGGAGCTGTACGGAAAGACTTTGGGAATTATCGGCTACGGCGCGATAGGCAGAAGGGTAAAGGAAGTGGCTAAGGCTTTCGGAATGAAGGTGTTGGTCAATACCAGAACGAAAAGACTTCCGGAGGACGGATTCGAGTACGCGGACAGGGACAGATTGTTCGGCGAATCGGATATAATCACTTTACATTGTCCGCTGACGGAAGAAAACAAAGGCATGATAAACGCCTCCGCCATCAAAAAGATGAAAAGGGACGCGATCGTTATAAATACGGCAAGGGGCGGACTGATCGTCGAAAGCGATCTGGCTGCCGCCATCGAATCGGGACGGATCGCCGGCGCAGGGGTAGACGTATTGGATACCGAACCTGCCAGAGCGGACGATCCGCTGATCGCCGCAAAAAATACAATAGTAACTCCGCACACAGCCTGGGCGACCGCCGAGGCCAGAGGCAGATTGATGAAACAGGCTGCCGATAACCTACGCGCTTATTTACAAGGGGACCCTATAAACGTCGTCTAGGAATGTAACACAGAGGTTAGGATTATGGTTAAAATTGCTATTATCGATTTAGGAAGTAACTCGGCTAGATTAGTAATCGCCGACATTATGCCCACGGGGCATTTCATTGTCATCGACGAGTTGAAAGAACCCGTCCGTTTGGCGCAGGATATGGAAATCGACGGATTCTTACGTCCTATCAGAATGCAGCAGACGATAAAGACGTTAAAGACTTTCCGCACGCTGTACGAATCTCACGGCGTAGCCAAAGTTTTCGCGTACGCTACGGCGGCTGTCAGGCACGCCAAAAACCAAAAATCGTTCATAGACGAGGTGCAAAGCGCTTGCGGAATTAAATTGCAGGTGCTTAGCCAGGAAGAAGAAGCTATGTTCGTGTATCAGGGCGTAATCAACTCGATGGACGTGCCGAAAGGATTGATCGTCGATATCGGCGGCGGTTCTACAAAGATGATCTATTATAACAGACGCGTAATGATAGCGCAGGATACTTTGCCGTTCGGCGCAGTCACGCTAAGCGAAAAGTTCAATAAATTCAGCCCCGAGGAAGCGCAAAACGCCATCGTTCAATTCGTTACCGAACATTTGGAACAGCTGCCTTGGTTAAAGGAGCTGGATCCCGAAACAAAATTGATCGGAGTAGGCGGCAGCCTTAGAAACTTGGGCAAGATCAGCAGAAGATTGAAACGCTATCCTTTGGATATGGCGCACAATTACCACATTTCTTTTACCGAGTTTGAAACTATATACGACACGATAAAACCGCTGCCTCCCGAAAAATTGATGAGGATAAAGGGACTGTCCAGCGCCAGAGCGGATATTTTCCCCGCCGCGCTTTCGGTAATCGAGGCAATCAAACACTACGTTTCGCAATTCGAAGAAATAATAATTTCGGGTGCGGGACTGCGCGAAGGAGCCATGTTCCGTTACGCTTGTCCGTCGGTTTCCGAAAAACCGATCAGCGACATTTTGGGACATTCGATCTACACTTTGTTGCACCATTTCGATATGAATATCCAACACGCGGAGCACGTATTCGATTTGTCCATGCAACTGTTCAGGCAATTAAAGGTCATACATAAACTGCCGCGTCCTTACGTCAAAGTGTTGCGCGTGGCGGCTATGTTGCACGACATAGGACAGGCTTTGAAATTTTACGATCACCATAAACATTCGATGTATATGATCCTGAATTCCAACCTGTACGGCATTCCGCAAAAGGATCTGATAATGGGCGCTATCGCGGCGGCGTTGCATTACAAAGACGGTCTGGAACAGCTGGATTGCCAAAAGTATCTGGAGCTGTTGACCGAAGAAGAAATTTCCGCAGTCAGGAAATTGGGAGTCATAGTCAGGATCGCAGAATGTTTCGACCGCAGCTGCGGCGGAGTAATCGTCGGGATCACCTGCGACGTATTGGGCGATTCCGTCATTATGAAGACGAAGTCCGAAGGCGATTGCACGCTGGAGATAAAGGACGCTTTGGGAGCTTTGGGCGAATTTAAACGCGCCTTTAAAAAGAACCTGGAGATCTTATAGTGCGCGTATTGTTGGCGTCCAACTCCCCCAGGAGAAGGGAGCTGTTAAAATACCTGACGTCGGAATTCGACGTAAAGGCTTTTTCGGCGGACGAAAATTTTAAAGGAAAGACTCCGGAAGAAACGGTTACGGAGATCGCCTTACGAAAGCTGTACGCCGCAAAGCCCGAGTTTTGCGATTACGACGTCGTGATAGCTTCGGACACTTTGGTGTATATGGACGGGAAATATTACGGGAAACCGCGCGACGTATCTGCGGCGATCGGAATGCTAAGCGAATTGTCCGGGAAAACGCATACCGTGTATTCGGCGGTCGCAGTTATGAAGAACGGCGAAGTTTCCACGGCGACCGAGGCAACGAAAGTAACTTTCAAGGCGTTGTCCGAAAAAGATATACGGGAGTACGTATCTACGCATCAGGTGTTGGACAAAGCCGGAGCCTACGCCGTGCAGGACGGAGTGTTGGTAAAGGGGTATTCGGGAAGTTACACGAATATAGTCGGACTGCCGCTAGAAAAGCTGTCGCAGCTGACGGGCTTTGAAAACACATATCCGTCCGAAAACAGGTGCAATTAAAAAGATTAAAGCGTTATCGTTTCGGGTATCCGAAAATTGAAACGGAGTAACCGAAACCGATAAAACGTAATGATATACTTAGGAAAACGCATATGCAGACCAGAAAGTTCGTAATCGATCCGGGTTCGGGATATTTGACGGTATACGGGGACGCCGTGTTATACAGGCAACCTAACGTAGCCGTAGTCAGGCGCGGCAGGACGACGGAAGTTTTGGCTTACGGCGACGAAGCTATGAATTTGCGCGCGCTACCCGACCATTCGGTGTTGGTGCGCCCCGTTCAAGGCGGTATCGTCAAACAACCCGACGTTCTGGGTTTGGTTTTAAAAAAATTATTCGAAAAGTTCATTCCTCAAAATTTGTTCAAAGCCGTTGAAATATATGTGCCCGTACCGGCAGGGCTGAGTATCGTCGAACGCGAGAATTTGGAAAAAGCGGTGGCTTCGGCGGGGTACAGGGACGTCACTTTGATAGAATCGGTGCTTTGCTTTTTACCGCGTTTCGACGGCGGCGACACAATGGTCGCGGTATTCGGCGCGGGTGTCACCGACGTAGGCGTAGTCAATGCGGACGGCATAGTTACTGCCGCTACGGTAGATATAGGCGGCGACGCTTTGGACGAAAAAATCAAAAACGTTCTGTTGCAAAACCGCAATTTCAAAGTCGATTCCGTTGCCGCGGAGCGCGTAAAGTGCGCGATAGGTTCGCTGTATACGGTGGACACTTCGGCGGTTTCGGTGATAGGACAGGATATTTTGGATCTAAGGAGCAAGTCCATCGAAATATCCGCGACCCAGATAGCTCCGGCGATACATTATTGCTATTCGCGTATTTTGGATATTATAGAAACGACTTTGGCTTCGCTGCCCAGGCAACGTCAGGAAGAAGTCAGAATAAACGGCTTGTATTTGGCAGGCGGCGGCGCAAAGATGAACGGGCTCAGCGATTATTTACAGCGCGGTTTGCGTATACCCGTCAGGATAGACTCCGAACCCGATACCGCTATGGTAAGGAATTTGGCAAGACTGATTTCCGAAGAAAGATATTCCGGCATATTGCGCCAGGTAGGAAAGTAATATAAAAAAGTAATATAAAATTAATAAATCGATTTTCGAATACGATCCGCCTTTCGGGCGGATTTGTTTTATAGCGACAACAGCCGTTAAGCATTAAGCGTTAAGAGTTAATTGGGTATTTACAATTCGTTAAAAGCATTATATAATGAAAAAGATGAGGAGCAAGACTTTTAAATACGGAATCCACCCGGAGGAGAAAAAGGAAATTTCTAAAGGAATGGCTATACGCGAACTATGTCCGGGTAGCCTTGTAAAAATTCCGTTGGATCAACATATCGGAAAGCCTGCGGTAGCGGTAGTGGCGCCGGGCGACGCGGTAAAGCAGGGAACGTTGATAGCCGCAGCGGGCGGATTTGTTTCGGCAAATATCCACAGCTCCGTTTCGGGCACCGTCAAAAAGGTCGAATTGCAACCCAATTTTCGCGGAGGCAAGTCGGCCTGTATTTTTATAGAAAACGATTTTAAATACGAAACGGATTATCTGCCTCCTGTTGTCGATTTCGACAGGGAAACTCTGATAAAGAGGGCAAGGGAAGCGGGTATCGTCGGAATGGGCGGCGCGGGCTTTCCTTTGGACGTCAAACTTTCCCCTAAAAATCCCGTGGAAACGTTACTGATAAACGCTTCGGAATGCGAACCTTACATCACTTGCGATTACAGGCTGATGATAGAACGCGCCGAAAAAATATTGAAAGGCATCGAATATCTGCGCATCGCTGCCGGCGCGAAAAACGCCGTGATAGGGGTAGAGGCGAATAAAAGCGACGCTTATGCGGAGCTTTTGCGCTTTGCTTCCGGCAATATTACGGTAGAGATGTTAAAGACCAAATACCCCGAAGGCGGCGAAAAACAATTGATTTACGCATTGACGCGTAAAAAAGTGCCGGCAGGAAAGTTGCCTGCGGATATTGGCTATATCGTATCCAACGTGGCAACGGCTTACGCTATGGCGGAGGCCGTGGACGAAGGTAAACCTTTGATAGAAAGGATCGTCACCGTGTCCGGCGCCGCCGTCAAAAAGCCTGCCAATTATTCGGTCAGAATAGGCACTTCTTTTGCGGAATTGAAGGAAGCGTCCGAGGGCGGCGAGGACTTTGTAAAGGCTATAGCCGGCGGACCGATGATGGGATTTGCGTTGCACTCCGTAGATTTTCCCGTGACAAAGACTTCAGGCGCGTTGCTGCTGTTGACCGCGGACGAGATCCGAGAGGTGGAACCCACTCCATGTTTGAATTGCGGCAGATGCGCAAACGTTTGCCCGATGTCGTTACTGCCTATGCGGACGGACGCGCTGATTTTGCACGATAAGATCGAAGAGTGTAAACAATATCATCCCGAATTGTGTATCGAATGCGGCTGTTGCGCTTACGTTTGCCCGGCAAAGCGCCCTTTGGTGCAAACGCAGAGGTTGGCTAAAAAACTGATCAGGCAAAAAGGAAAATAATATAATATGCAACAAAACATGCAACAAACGACTTTTAAAAAGTTATTGGTGACTTCTTCTCCGCACGTCGGCAGCAGCTTGACGACGCGGAAAATAATGTTGCACGTTATTATCGCGCTTAGCTTTCCTGTGATAGCCGGAACGGTTCTGTACGGATTTTACGCGCTGTTGGTGGTAGGTCTTTCGACAGCCGCCGCCGTATTCGGGGAATGGCTGTTTAATAAGATACGCAAAAAGCCCGACACGGTGTCCGACCTTTCGGCGGTGGTGACCGGTATTATCCTGGGGCTGAATTTGCCGCCGACAGTGGCTTTTTACGTACCGATAGTCGGCGGTATCGTGGCGACGATGTTCGTCAAAATGCTGTTCGGCGGTTTGGGCAAAAACTTTGCTAACCCCGCCGCCACGGCAAGGATTTTCCTGTTGCTTGCCTGGGGCGCGCAGATGATGAAGTACGTAAACCCCATAGATTATTCTGCGTTTACGGTTGAAAATCTGTTTATGGGATTTACGCCGGACGCCGCTTACGTGACTTCGGCGACTCCGCTGGCAGGCATAAAAGCTTCGGCTGAGACAGGTGCGCCGGAATTCGATTTGTTGGCGGCGTTCTTAGGTAATATCGGCGGAACGATAGGGGAAACCTGTAAGCTTGCCATAATATTGTCCGCAATATATCTGTTGGTTTTCAGGATCATCGATTGGAAGATCCCGGTAGGATATTTTCTGTCCGTTGCCGTATGCTGTTTGATTTTCTATCGGCAAGGTTGGAATTACATATTGCCCGGGCTGATGTCGGGCGGCGTGATGTTTGCAGGAGTGTTTATGTTGACCGACTATACGACTTCGCCCGTTTCCAGGTTGGGAACGTGGATCTTTGCAGTCGGAGCCGGCATTTTGACGGTGTTGATCCGCCGTTTCGGCGGCATGAACGAAGGCGTCAGCTTTGCGATATTATTGATGAACCTGTTGACTCCGCTGATCGACAAAGCTACGAAACCGCGTCCGTTCGGATATACGAAGCCGAAAAAGGCTAAGGGAGAGGCTCATGAAAGCAAAAATTAACAAAGAGAGCCTGAAAATCGTAATCAGCCTGGCGGTCATAGCCTTTGTAGCCGCGCTGTTACTTGCGGTGGTAAATTACTTTACCGCGGTGGACGAAGCGGAGGAATTGAAAAAGGCGATCGCCGAGGCGTATCCCGATTCCGAACTGACCGAATTGGATACTTCCGATTATACTTCTTTGACGGGCACTTCGCTGAACGGAGCTTACCGCGCCGCGGACGGAGCGTATATCTTTTTGGTTCACGTCGCAAAAGCCAATCGCATAGGCTATTCCGCCGACGGAGTGGCTTTGATAACGGTAATAGACGACGGAGCCATAATCAAAGTGGTAGGATACAGCCATTCGGAAACTCCGGGGCTGGGAGCAAACGCTTTTAACGAGGAATACCTGTCGCAGTATGTCGGAGTAAAAACTTCCGATATCGATATTCCCGCCGATCACAGTATCGGAATTCCCGATTCGGGTTCGGCTTTTACACCTTACAAAGTGACCAGCGCGACTTATACGTCGAACGCCGTTTTCGCCTCTGTAAAGGGCGCGGTCGCCGCATATAATCATTTTACGGGGGGTGGCGCGCATGAATAGGCAGAAGTTAACTACCGCATTAGAGCCGCTGACCCAAGGCGTTTTTAAAAATAACGCCACGTTCCGATTGGTCCTTGGTACCTGTCCGACTTTGGCGGTGACTACGGCGGCGTTGAACGGTTTGTCGATGGGCTTGGCGACGATGTTCGTTTTGGTGTGCAGTAACGCCATTATTTCGATGCTTAGGCAGTTTATTCCGCGAAAGGTCAGGATCCCGGCTTATATTTTGGTCATAGCAACTTTTTCGACTTTGGTACAGATGATAATGAGGAAGTTCCTGCCCGATATGTACGAAACGTTGGGACTGTTCCTGTCTTTGGTAGTCGTCAATTGTATACTGTTGGCGCGCGCCGAAAGTTTCGCTTCGCTAAACCCCGTGATACCGTCGGTCTTGGACGGAATAGGTATAGGCTTAGGGTTTACTTTCTCGCTGACGTTACTGGGATTTATCCGAGAGCTTTTGGGAACGGGCTCCGTTTTCGGATTTAAAATAGAGCCGTTGATAGACGCGGGACTGCCGATGACGATCTTTGTTTTGCCGGCAGGCGGCTTTATGGTATACGGGTTTATGATGGTGATATTTAACGCCGTGGTAAAATCCGTCGAAAACGCGATCGCCCGTAAAAAAGCCGAAAAAGCCGGTCGGCAGGGCGAACAGGAAACTGACGATATTATCGGCGTACAGGATACCGAAACCGAAACTTCGGAACTCCTGAACGGCGGGGAACAATATCCCGAGACTTCCTCCGCCGAAGGGGGTAACGCGTAATGCCGTATATTTTATTGATAGTAATTAACGCCGTGTTCGTCAATAACTTCGTGCTTAGCAGGTTCCTGGGCATTTGTCCTTTCCTGGGAGTCAGCAAACGCACTGAGACTGCCCTTGGAATGGGGATCGCCGTCATATTCGTAATGGGAGTCGCGTCGGTGATCACTTACGCCATAGACCTGGCGTTGGTGGCGGCAGGCTTGGAATACCTTAGGACGATAGTCTTTATTTTGGTGATAGCCGCTTTGATACAGCTGGTCGAGATCTTTGTAAAAAGGTTTTCGCCTTCGCTGTACAGCGCGCTGGGCGTATACCTTCCGTTGATCACCACGAACTGCGCCGTTTTGGGCGTGGCGATAATGAACGTGACGGAACTAAGCGAAGTAAACGTCCTGTACGCTTTTGTAAACGGAGTGGCTTCGGGTATCGGTTTTACGATAGCCATATTGATTCTTGCAGGGATCCGCGAAAGAATGGAAACGGCGGATATTCCTGCGGCGTTCAAAGGCTTCCCGATAACGCTTCTGGCGGCTTCGATAATAGCCATGAGCTTTGCGGCGTTCTCCGCGCTCAGCTTTTAGGTAGGTGACTATGTATATTTCGTTAATGGCAATGTCGGTTACGTTACAAATAGTTTTACCCGTAGTTTTGTTGACGGGACTTGCTGTGGTGTTTGCCGTGCTGATCGCCGTTTGCAGCGAAAAATTCGCCGTAAAACGCGATGAAAGAATAGACGAAGTTACCTCTTTGTTGGCAGGAGCCAACTGCGGCGGTTGCGGTTATGCGGGATGCGACGCTTTTGCGGAAGCTTTGGTAAAAGGCGAGGCGGAAGTCGGGAACTGCGGTCCGACGTCTAAGGAAAACAAAGCTAAAATAGCCGAAATATTGGGGACTTCTCCGGAAGAGATCATCGTTATCAACGCTTGTAAGGGCGGCGCGAAATGCCGCGAAAAATACGATTACCAAGGCTATGGCGATTGCGCTTCAGCGGAGCTGCTTGCCGGCGGCACGAAAGCTTGTCCTACGGGGTGCATGGGGCTTGGAAAGTGCGTTTCCGAATGTCCGCAAAACGCCATTATAATTGTCGAGGGCGTAGCCGTGGTCGATCAATCGAAGTGCGTTCAGTGCTCCAGGTGTATCAGATTCTGCCCCAAACAGACGTTAAAAAGATTGCCGAAAAACGCAGTCTATTATGTCGCGTGTTCAAATCCCGGCAGGGGAAAAGAAGTTCGCGAGGTTTGCTCCGCAGGTTGTATCGGTTGCGGACTGTGCGCGAAAAACTGCCCGTCCGGAGCGATTACCATGCAATCCAACCTGCCCGTATTCGATTATACGAAATGCACGGCTTGCGGTATCTGCGCGGCAAAATGCCCGTCGCAATGTATTTTGAAAGTGGGCACGGACAGGAATTAGACATATAAAACTTGATTTATTACCGAATTTATTACCGACCTTTGCGAATCGTAAATTATTTTAAATTATAATGTGATTGCAAAGGTTTTTTAACGGTTTTTTTCGTGGCTTATATAGCATTGGATTATATTTAGCCGCTTCGACAATATGCGCGCGAATAACCTGCCCGAAAAGTTATTTAAACGGTAAAGTCCGCGCCTTTCGACGCGGACTTTTGCCGTTAATTTTTAATTCGGAAAATACAAATTATAACAGAGCATAACCGATTTATTCGATTGTGGGCGCGGCGGCTTCGTCGGCGATTCTTTTGTCGTAAAACTTCCACGCGAACAGCAACGGAACGACTGCCAGAACGGATATGATGGCTCCGACCAGGAAGATATATCCGTTAGGGATGTATTCCATGCCGACTTCGCCCTGAATTTGCAATCCCGCCGATTCTATTACCGGGGTGGCTATTATCGAACCGAAAACCATGGGGATCAATACGAAGAAAACTATTCTGACGCCTTCGAACTGACCTTTACTGTCCTTCGGATACAGCGCCTTTGCCCAAACCGTAGTCGTTTGCAGAATTACCACATAGCCCGTTCCGACCAGGAAAACACCCAAAATCAAAGGTATGTTCTTTGCCGCAAACGCCGTCGTGTTGTCTACGGAAGAGGGGTCTATCATAAAGAATATCCATAGCAATCCGACGATAGCTACCAAAATCGCGATAAGACACACCAAAGGCGTTTTCTTTTTGTTTATCAGGAAGATCGACGGAATTACCATCAGCATCGCAAGTATCAAACCGATACCTTGCAATAAGCCCATATCGCCTTCGTTAAAGCCCAGATAATGCAACATATAGTTGCCCATATGGGCAAAATATACGTTAAAACCGATAAAGTAAACGGCTACCGTGACGTTGACTACGACCAATTCCTTTTGAGAAAAGAACTTTTTAAAGTTGAATACCGAAGCGAACTGTTTCCAGAAACCGCCCTCGACGTTGGGACGCAAAGAGGGGTCGTCGCGCATGAATATCAACGCCACAATGCCGAAAACGATCACCAATCCGCCCATTATCAGGAACAGCCGCATATAGTTTTCTTCGTCGCCGATCAGCGCGCCGCCCAAAAGCGTGCCGACTATCGTGCCGATAACCGGCTGGGTGGCAAGCGCGGCGCCAATCTGACCGCGGTTTCCTTCGCGCATCAGGTCGTTGGTCCAAGCGTTGAATCCGGCGTCGTTACCCATGGATCCGAAGAAACTCATTATCGCGTCGGCAATAACTACCATGGCGGCGGCAACCGTCAAAGCTTCTTTCGGAATATATTCCGTCAGTCCGAAACCTATCGTGCATATTCCCCATGCGATATAGCCCCAGGCGATAAAGGGTTTACGACTGCCTTTTCTGTCCGCCAAAGTGCCGAAAAAGAAGGTGGCAAAGGTGGTGGCTACGGCGCTGACCGCGACCATCCAGGAGATAATAGAGGGGTCTTTTGCTATCTTTGCGTAAATAAAGGTGTTGAACCATTGATTTTCTATGTTCCAACACAGCTGTCCCGCCAGCCCCAATCCCCAAACCAGGATCCAGGTCTTTAATCCGATTTTTGCGGCTTTTGCAGCTTTAGAATTGTCCATGCAACACCTCCTTTGAAAATGCGAACAGTAAAAGAGGATCTGTCCCCGTAAAGATCCTCCCTTTTAATGATAACGCCGATAAACGAAGCTGTCAATACCGGAGTTGTTCGATGCGGTCAAAGCCGTTACTTATACTTGACTATGAAACGGGGGTTATTTTATAATAAAACCATATTTTGTAGAGGTGCTTATGAAAAAACCTTTTGTAACGTTGGATAAAGTAAAAGAAATTGCCGCGGTATATCCCACTCCCTTCCACCTGTACGACAAGAAGGGCATTACCGATAACTGCCGCGAGCTGTTCGACGCGTTTTCTTGGAACAAAGGCTTTAAGGAATATTTCGCCGTCAAAGCCACGCCCAATCCCGCGATAATAAAATTGCTGAAAGGCTTGGGCTGCGGAGTCGATTGCTCCAGCATGACGGAATTGATGATGGCGGAAAAATTGGGATTTTCGGGCGACGAAATTATGTTTTCTTCCAACGAAACTCCAGCCGCCGAATACGTCTACGCCAAGAAGCTGGGCGCGATAATAAACCTGGACGACATCACTCACATAGAGTTTTTGGAGAAAGCTTGCGGTATTCCCGAGCGCATTTGCCTAAGGTACAACCCGGGCGGCGATTTCAAGATCAATAACGCTATCATGGGTTCCCCCGGCGACGCAAAATACGGTTTGACCACCGCCCAGATGTTCGAAGCCGTTAAAATATTAATGGATAAAGGCGTAAAGAGCTTCGGCGTTCACGCGTTTTTGGCAAGTAACAATATCGAAAACGAATACTACCCGGTACTTGCAGGCACTCTGTTTAAACTGATAAAGGAACTGCACGACGTGACGGGCGCCCGATTCGACTTTGTCAACCTAAGCGGCGGCATAGGCGTGCCGTATCGCCCCGAACAGAAAAAGACGGATATTTACAAGATTTCCGAAGGCGTCAAAAAGCAGTACGACGAAATTTTGACTCCGAACGGACTAAGCCCCAAAATGTTTACCGAACTCGGCAGATACATGTTGGCTCCTTACGGCGGACTGATCACCAAAGTCGTGCACTTTAAACACATCTACAAGGAATACGCCGGAGTAGACGCCTGCGCCGCCAACCTGATGCGCCCGGCAATCTACGGAGCCTATCACCATATCACCGTTTTAGGAAAAGAAAACGCACCTTGCGATCACGTGTACGACGTAGTAGGCAGTTTGTGTGAAAATTCAGACAAATTCGCCGTGGACAGGGCTTTGCCTAAATTGGATATAGGCGATTATCTGTTCATTCACGAAGCAGGCGCGCACGGTCATTCGATGGGATATAATTATAACGGCAAACTTCGCAGCGCGGAAATAATGTTGAACGAGGACGGCTCGTTCGATCTGATAAGACGCGCCGAAACTCCCAAAGATTATTTCGCCACCTTGGATATATATCCGGAGTTCAGATAAGCCGGGCGTAAACGATAATTTTATTCGGAAATCCGAAAAAAGTGTTTACAATTCCGTGCGTCAAGTGTATAATCTGTTTAGATAGTTAATTTAAATAGGAAGGTGCACTGTGGCGCACGGCGGCGACATCCTTAGGGGGCATACCGAAACGATAATTTTAAGGATATTATCGGAAGGCGACTCTTACGGATACGAAATATCCAAATCCATAATCGAAGGCGGCGAAGGCGTAATAGACGTAAAAGACGCCACGATTTATACTGCTTTCAAACGAATGGAAGAGGACGGACTGTTGGAAACCTATTGGGGCGACGGAGTCGGCGGCGCCAGAAGGCGTTATTATCGCATCACGGAAAAGGGCAAAGCCCTGTATGCGGACAAAGCGGAAGAGTGGAAAAAAGCCAGCCGCATTTTGGATAAGCTGATTTTAGGAGAGCGCAAATGAGTTTTTTGGAAAGATTCAAAACCTACCTCAGATCGTTATTTAAACTTGTGCCGCCTACGAAAGAAGCCGCCGAACTCAGGGAAGCCATGTTGGGCGATTTGATGAGCCGCGCAATGGATTTAAAAGAATCCGGCAATTTGTCGGACGACGAAATTTACGACAAGTGCATTGAATCGCTGGGGGATTATCAGCCGATGCTGAACGAACTCCGCATGAAACCGCTGGAAAGCGTCAAAAGTCCGGTTTTCCAAAGGGGGCTTTTGTCGATACTGACCGTTGCGTTGTTCGCGGTCGTGCTGTATTTGGTCTTGGCGGTATCCATACCCGGATTTTGGGGCGTCGGCGCATACACGATATT
>DVNF01000077.1 GCA_018714575.1 Candidatus Stercoripulliclostridium merdigallinarum | reverse complement strand
ATATGATATAGGCGAAAACGCACTTTGACGAAACGGCTCGTTTTATAACGGGTCGTTTCGCATATTTTTTTGAGATACGGTCTATCTTTTTATTGCAGGCATACTTATTATGTGGTATTATAATCGCATGGAAAGCTTGAAACCGCAGGTAGTCGAACAATATTCATCTTTGATCGCTTCGATCGCAAACGAAGCTTTCAGAAAGGTCGAAGGTATTACTATGGAAGAGGGCGTTCAAAAGTACCGTTTCGGTCTTAGAAAGCTGAGGAATACCAACTGTCACGTCTACATTTTAGATGCCGACGAATGTATAATCGACATTTTTGTCAACGTGGATTTCGGATACAGTATTCCCGAAACCGTCTGCCAATTACAGGAAACTATTAAAAACGACGTCGAGGAAGCAACGAAATTCAAAGTAAAGAAAGTCAACGTCACCGTAGCGAATATCAATATCTAAAATAAGTAACAAACTAATGCCGAACAAAGTAAAAACCAGAAGACAATCCCGCGAAAGCGCTTATAAACTGATATACGAATACCTGTTTTCGGGAAAGCTGAACGACAGAACCGAAAGTATATTTACTGCGGAAGAACTGCCTTATTCCGAAACGGAGTATATCCGTACCGTTTATCACGGAGTAGCCGAACATTTCGACGAATTGAAAAGCGTCATAGAAAAATACGCCGTAGGCTTTAAACCGGACAGGATTTTCAAAGCCGATATGGCGGCGTTAATGTTGGCGATATACGAAATGAAGTATATGCCCGATATTCCGATGTCCGTTTCTATTTCCGAAGCCGTCGAATTGGTAAAAACGTTTTCGACGGAAAAGTCTCCGACCTTCGTAAACGGGCTGTTGGCTTCCGTATACAAGGAACTTTCCAACAAGCAGAAGTAGTAACAGATGGACAGAAACTATATTACTGTTTCCGAACTGAATTTTTATTTAAACAGAATTATCGATGCGGAAGAATTACTGCACGATATTTTTTTGGTCGGAGAAGTTTCCGGAGCCGGTCTAAACAAAGGTAATTTATATTGTACGCTAAAGGACGAAAATGCGGCTATTGCCGTTTGTTGCTTTGGCGCAAATAAGACATACGTTCCCGAAAACGGCGAACGGGTATTGATGATGGGCAGCCCGGACTATTATCAAAAGACGGGCAGAATGAGCTTTGTCGCAAAGCATATCGAACCTTTCGGCCGCGGCAAACTGCACATGGAATTGGAAGCGTTGAAAAAGCGCTTGACCGAAGAAGGTCTGTTTTCCGAAACCCACAAGATACCTATGCCGGAATTTGTCTTTGAACTTGGCGTCGTCACCAGTAAAACCGGCGCTGTCATCAGGGACATTTGCAGTACAATAAGAAAATACAACAAAGTGATGAACATCACGGTAATAGACGTTCAGGTTCAGGGCAAGGACGCAGTAAAAGAAATCGTTTCAGGCTTAAAAACCGCCGATACCATGGGTTTCGACGCGGTAATTTTGGCAAGAGGCGGCGGTTCGTTCGAGGATCTGATGCCGTTTAATTCGGAAGAAGTCGTTCGGGCTTTGTACGATATGGATACTTTCGTAATCTCCGCGGTAGGTCACGAAACCGATTTTACTCTGGCGGATTTTGCTGCCGATATGCGCTCATTGACTCCGACGGCAGCCGCCGAAGCCGTTGCTACCGATATATCCGCGCTGATAGGCGACATACTGTCCGACTTGACGTTGGCGGGACGCCGAATAGAAAATAATTTGAAATTGGCAGGGCACGAAATAACCGCCGCCGTCAACGGAATGACTTTTGCCGCAGGCGAAAAGCTGACCAAATCTTTTATGATGACAAAAGATTTATTGGCAAAAGCGGAAAAAGCCGCGGTTGCAAAATTCAACGCCACAGAAAAAGACGTGGAAAACGTGGTCGGCAAGCTGATAGCTTTGAACCCGGCTAAGCTATTGAAAGCCGGATATATGCGCGCAGAAAAAGCGGGCAGCCCGATTACATCCGCCGCAGACGTAGCGGTCGGCGATAAAATCAAATTACATGCCGCGTTCGGTTCGCTGGACGTCACGGTCGACAATATTGATATAACCGAGGTTGAATAATATGGACTTTGAGAAAAATTTTCAGAAACTTAAACTATTGGTCGACAGACTGGAAGGGGAGAACCTCGGAATAGAGGATTCCTTGAAATTGTACGACGAAGCCATTAAATTGGGTAAAAGCTGTATCGATTCCTTGAAAGAAAGCAAAGGTAAATTGGAACTACTGAACAAGGATCTTTCCAAAATTTCCCTGGATCCCGAAGAAGAGTAAGTTTATTTTAAATTATATGCTTAGAAACCGAAAAATCCTCCTTTCGGAGGATAATCGGGTTAGTCTGTAAGCCGAGTTCTGTATTTGGCGATCATCTGTCTTGACCCGCAGTCGCCTGTGGGTTCCAGCGATTTAGGGAAGGGACGGGCGATCCATTCTTCCTTTTCTCTTGCATCGAGCGGGGTTTACACGGCCAATTTCGTCGCCGAACTGCCGGTGCGCTCTTACCGCACCTTTTCACCCTTACGAGAAGTATTCTCGCGGTTCTTTTCTGTTGCACTTTCCCTGGAGTTGCCTCCGGCAGGATTTCTCTGCCGCTCTGCCCTGTGATGCTCGGACTTTCCTCACACTTGGTGCGATCGCCCGGCTAACGAATAATTTATAACACTTTACCGCACTCGATGTCAACCGCGGAAAGTCATAACTTCTTTTATAATTCGCCGTTGACTTTTATTGCGCGCGTATGATAATATGTTTATGCCGAAACGGCAATGAAAAAAAGGAGAATGTTAATTATGGATTTGAAAGGATCCCAAACCGAAAAAAACTTATGGTACGCTTTTGCAGGTGAATCTCAAGCCCGAAACAAATACGATTATTTTGCGTCTGCCGCTAAAAAGGCAGGCTACGAACAAATAGCCGCTATTTTCCAAGAAACGGCTTTGAATGAAAAAGAACACGCTAAACTTTGGTTTAAGGAATTGGGCGGTATAGGCAATCTGACGGAAAATCTGACTGCGGCCGCTGCCGGCGAACACGAAGAATGGACGGAAATGTATGCCGATTTTGCAGACGTAGCCGAAAAAGAAGGCTTTGTTCAGCTTGCGGCTAAATTCAGGGGAGTTGCCGCCATCGAAAAAACTCACGAAGAACGTTATCTGAAACTGTTGCAAAACGTAAAGGACGGCACGGTGTTTAAACGTCCCGAAGTACAGGTATGGCGTTGCAGAAACTGCGGTCACCTGCATATCGGCGCGGAAGCCCCCGAACTTTGCCCCGTCTGCGCTCACCCCAAGGCGTACTTCGAGTTGGAAAAGGAAAATTATTAATCGGTTCGATAGGACAAAAAAATATGATTGAAATTAACGGATTATCGAAATCTTACAAGGGATCGGGCAGATTAGCGCTCGATTCCCTTTCTCTTACTGTAAACGACGGCGAGATATTCGGGTTTTTGGGACCCAACGGAGCGGGTAAATCTACCGCAATCAAATGTATGACGGGGATCCTAAGTTTTACGCAAGGAACCGTAAAAATTTGCGGCGTAGACATGAACGTCGACCCCGTCGGAGCCAAAAAGAAGATCGGATACGTGCCCGACGAGCATTTGTTGTACGAAGGTTTGACCGGCAGGCAGTACGTCAACTTTATATCCGATATTTTCGGCGTAGATAAGTCGCGCCGCGAGGAATTGACTAAAAAATACGCCGACGAATTCGGACTGTCCGATAGGTTGGACGAAACTATTTCCAACTATTCACACGGAATGAAACAGAAGATAGCCGTAATTGCCGCGCTGATTCACGAACCCGAAGTTTTCATTCTGGACGAACCGATGTTGGGGCTGGATCCCAAATCGGCGTACATTCTGAAAAAACTTATGCGCGATTACGCAGACAAAGGCAAAACGGTATTCTTTTCGTCGCATATTTTGGAGGTCGTCGAAAAAATTTGCGACAGGGTTGCCATAATAGACGGCGGTAAACTGATCGCCGTTTGCGACATCCAGGAACTGAAAGAAAAACGTAGCGATATGTCTTTGGAACAGCTGTTCCTGACGTTGAC
>DVNF01000076.1 GCA_018714575.1 Candidatus Stercoripulliclostridium merdigallinarum | reverse complement strand
CCTTGCGATCACTTCGGGACTTACCGTGCCGATATACTCTCCATCGTCCCAGCAGCTAAATTTGTCCGAAAGAATGAATTTCTTGTCGTTCTCCCCGAGGAAATTGCCGAGGTCGAAGACACGTCGCATTTGTGCCCCAGAAGAAATTTTGAAATGGAATTTACTTCGCATTATGTAGATATGTAAATTCCCAAGCCAACTGTTGCAAAACAGTTGGTACATAATCAAAACCCGGTGCGTTCCGGGATTTTTTTGCCTCGTTCAGCTTTGCTTATTCTTTATCTTCCGACTGAAAATCGCATATACGACACAAATGCCGGTATTGCTTTTTTATGATAGATCGTGTATACTTTTTTCGGAGGCTTTATGATATATTCCGATTTGAAAAGCGGCGGAATTTACGCCGCAACAGATGATAAAATAGCTTTGTGCCTGGATTATGCATCGAAGTTAAACGCCGACACGCCTTGCGGACGTTACGATATTTCCGATGACGTGTTCGTAAACGTAATGACTTACCGACCGAAGCCTATCGAAGAAGCAGTTGCGGAAACTCACCGTCGTTATGCGGATTTACAGCTGATTTTGGACGGCGAAGAATGGATGGGTTGCCCGGATCCCGAAAAATTGACTGTTGTGACGCCGTTTGAAGAAGAAAAGGATATAGCGCTTTGGAAATCATCCGATATCGCCCTATTACCTATGCGTAAAGGTAATTGGGCATTGTTTATGCCGGGAGAGCCTCATGCTCCCAGCCTGAGAATGCAAGACTGCACGGTCAAAAAAGCCGTATTTAAAATTCGGTATTCCGCCGATTAAACAAAAAATCAGCTTAACGATTAATTGGGAGAAAACAATGTATTGTCCTTATTGCGGTTTCTAACTCCCCTGCCGATCAGTCAATTGAACAGGCAATTGAACGGGCATTCGATCGCGCGATTGGTATGTCAATTATTCGTAGATTTTTTTGATTTCCATTATCGGTCCTCGATAGTATTCCGGCAAAAACTTTAAAATCGCGTCATTGCCGTTCAGAATCGGTTTGAAAATCGACTCCTTTATATTGTTGCCCATTTGATATTTGGAAACGGTATCGATCAACGCTTCTCTTACGCCTTCGTTGGCTTTTTCTACATAGCCCTTCAATTCGATTACAGCGTCTTCACCCGTGTATACTAAGTTGCCGTTGCTTTCACAGCCGTTTACCGTAAGACTGCCGCCGATGGCGTCTTCGAACAGCAACCTGATATCCAAACCTTTCGACAGCATCGATACGTCCCCTGATGTTGTCAGCCGCAACGTCATATTTCCTTTGGCTTCGGTCAAATCGAAATTAACTATAGCATACTTTCCGTCCTTATATCCCATTCCGTCGCCTTCGTCCAAATACAGTTCGAACTTGCCGTTGCCGCGATAAATTTTTATATCCAAAGGCTTTAACATATCGATCGAATTGTCGTCGGCATTGCGGTATAACGGTAATATAGTTCCAGGCTTTGCAAACACGGGAATATACTTCAGATCCCTATATATAGTATACTTGCCTTGCTTATAAATTCTCCCTGTAAAGATATCCGTATATCTTTCTTCGGGAACCCATAATTCGGTTTTTGCCATTAACGTTTTTTTGCAAAGCTTTTCTGTTACGGGCGCCACCACCAAGCCGTTACCAAAGGTATATTGGTTCTTTACACGGTACGCTTCCGAAACGTTGAAAGAATAATACATGGGCTCTATCAAAGCTTTGCAATCTCTGTATGTCAGATAGTTCATGGAATACAAATAAGGTATCAGCCGATGCCTGAATCTCAGATATTCGTCGGCTATACTACGCGCCGATTCGGAATACTTCCAAGGCTCTTTGCCCATAAACTCGCGGGCAGTGGAATGTAGCCTCATGATCGGGCTGAAAACGCCGAATTGCAGCCACCTGATATATAAGTCGTCGGACTTATAGCCCATGTGATGTCCGCCTATATCGTGGCTCCACCAAGTATATCCGATGTTTGTCGCCGACGCAGTCATATAAGGTTGAAATTTCAGCGTTGAAAACGTCATGGCTGTATCGCCGCTGAACCCCAACGGATAACGGTGCGAGCCTGCTTCGGCATACCGAGAAAGTATCAGCGGCCGCTTACCTTGTTCAGCCATATCCAATATATGTAAATGGTTCAATGCCCACAGCGGATCCAAACCTTCTACGTCGGAGCGTTTGCCCTGTTGCCAATCTATCCACCAAAATCTGACTCCGGCTTTTTCGTACGGTCGCAAAGCGATATCAAAATATGCTTCGGTATACTTTTTGTTTTTTAGCGAAAATCCGATCGTTTCCTTCTTTTCGGGATCACGGTTCAGATATTTACAAAATGCTTCGTAGCAGTCTTCGTAAGGGCGGATACCTTGCGCAGGATGCAAATTTACCGTAACGGCATAATTATTATCGTTTAATTTCTTTAAAAACCCGTTAAAGTCGGGGAACAGGTCGGTATTCGGCGAAAATCCCGTCCAGCCCGGGCTCCAAATATTACCCAAAGCGCGAGCGATCGGGGAATCGTTCGAAAGGCGCACCATATCTGCCCCGAAACGCTTTTTAACGTCAACCCAATGCCAATCCATATCTATCGTTGCAACGGTAAACGGTAATTTTTCATTTCTGAACCGTTCCAACAAATTTAAATATTCGCTATCGGAATAAGCGTGGTACCTGGACCACCAGTTGCCGAAAGCAAAGCGCGGTATCAGCGGCACACTACCCGCTATGCGCAAGAAATCGGAAACAGCCGCCCTGTAATCGGACCCGTAAGCAAAATAATATTTATCCGAACATTTTCCCCGTTTCAAATATTCGTCTTCTTTTAACAGCAAAGAATCTGAATCGTCTAAAACAGCCACACCCGATCGTGAAACGATACTCTTTCCAAGCTTTGTCCTGCCGTTAGTCATGTCCAAAGTCCTGCATGTACCCGGCAAAGTCCTTCCGAATTTTGATACCCGTTTGCCGTCAGGGAAAACGACCGCCGCTTTGTCCTTCAGATAATCATATTCGAATGTTAACTTATCTGTTTTAACAATCAGTTTTTTACCGTCGTCCGACGATGTGAATTCAGGTTTCGAAACGTTCCTGTACCAAATCGATTGAGTCGGAAGATCGGTGGTCTCGCCGCGCTCCACCCTGAATAATCTGTCGGTTAAAACGGACAGTCTGCCTCCGGGAAAAGCAATAACCCCGGATGCGTCGGTTGCCGATTCGGTTACGGTAGAATACCTTTTTACAATTCCTTTAGTCATAATATTCAAATTCAACGTCCATGATTCTGACGGTATCGCCGTCTTTAACGCCGGCGTCTTTCAACGCCTTTATAACGCCTTTATCCCTTAGCGCACGTTGGAACCACCTGAACGAATCGCCGTCGCTTAAAACTACCCTGCGCGAAAGCTCCTCTATATATCCGCCGGTAATAACAAAT
>DVNF01000075.1 GCA_018714575.1 Candidatus Stercoripulliclostridium merdigallinarum | reverse complement strand
AAGGCGTCGGGCTTTGCCCGATTTCGTCCTATCTGACGGAAAAGAATCCCGAAGTGCGCGTAATAATTTTCTTCCCGAAAAATTTAAAAATAAAAAAGCCTGTACGTGAAGTACAGACTTTTTCTTACTGTTTTCTTTATGCGAGCGAAAACGCCCTATCTAACTTTCCTTTCGGGAAGAAAATTATTTCATAGATTCGTAGACCGCCACAGCACAGGATACCGTCGCGCCGACCATGGGGTTGTTGCCCATTCCGATAAGTCCCATCATTTCAACGTGAGCGGGAACGGAGCTGGAGCCTGCAAACTGCGCGTCGGAGTGCATTCTGCCCATAGTGTCGGTCATGCCGTACGAAGCCGGACCTGCCGCCATGTTATCGGGGTGCAACGTCCTGCCCGTGCCGCCGCCGGAAGCTACGGAGAAATAGGTCTTGCCGTGTTCCAGGCACCATTTCTTATAGGTACCGCTGACGGGGTGTTGGAACCTGGTCGGGTTGGTGGAGTTGCCGGTTATACCGACGTCTACGCCTTCCTTTGCCATGATAGCAACGCCTTCGTTAACGTCGTCTGCACCGTAGCAACGAACCTTGGCTTTTTCGCCGGTGGAATATGCTTTTTCACGGACGATAGTCAGTTCGTCGGTGTATTGATTGTATGTCGTTTGAACGTAGGTGAAGCCGTTGATCCTGCTGATGATGTAAGCGGCGTCCTTGCCCAAACCGTTCAGGATAACTCTGAGGGGTTCTTTTCTGACTTTGTTTGCCGAACGAGCGATACCGATCGCGCCTTCCGCCGCGGCGAAACTTTCGTGACCCGCTACGAACGCAAAGCACTTGGTCTCCTCTCTTAACAGCTTAGCGGCAAGGTTTCCGTGTCCCAAACCGACCTTTCTGGTATCGGCAACGGAGCCGGGAACGCAGAACGCTTGCAAGCCTTCGCCGATAGCTTCGGCGGCGTCTGCGGCTTTGGCTGTGCCCTTTTTAATAGCGTTGGCAACGCCCAGAGTGTATGCCCATACGGCGTTTTCGAAAGCTATCGGCTGTACGCCCTTTACTATAGCTTCGACGTCGATTCCTTTTTCAAGGCATATCGCGCGTGCTTCTTCCAGGTCCTTTATGCCCTTGGAAGCCAGGAACGCGTTGATTTTATCTATTCTTCTGTCATATCCTTCAAATGTAACAGCCATTGTTCAAACCTCCTATTCTATTCTCGGATTGATCTTTTTGACCGCCTCGTTAAACCTGCCGTATGTGCCGGTGCACTTCTTCAGAGCTTCGGCAGGATCTACGCCTTTGACGGTGATCTGTTCGAGCATTTGACCTACGCGGATAAATTCGTATCCGATAACTTCGTTGTCTTCGTCCAGACCGATACGAGTAACATAGCCTTCAGCCATTTCAAGGTATCTGACGCCTTTTACCTTTGTGGAATACATGGTACCGACTTGGCTCCTGAGTCCTTTGCCGAGGTCCTCCAGACCTGCGCCGATAGCCAGACCGTCTTCGCTGAAAGCCGATTGGCTCCTGCCGTATACGATCTGCAGGAACAGTTCACGCATTGCCGTGTTGATAGCGTCGCAAACAAGGTCGGTATTCAACGCTTCCAAAATCGTCTTGCCGGGCAGGATCTCCGCTGCCATAGCTGCGGAATGGGTCATGCCGGAGCATCCCAAAGTTTCAACCAAAGCTTCTTCGATAATTCCGTTCTTAATGTTCAGGGTCAATTTGCATGCGCCTTGTTGCGGAGCACACCAACCCACACCGTGAGTCAGTCCGCTGATGTCGCCGATCTGGGTCGCTTTTACCCATTTTCCCTCCTCGGGAATGGGAGCGGGTCCGTGATGCGGTCCCTTTGCGACGCATACCATTTTGTCTACTTCATGAGTATATTGCATGGTTACCTCCGTTTATTGTCTATAGCCTGACGGCAATATTTTCAATGTTTTAAAGTTTTTTTATCAACCTAAGGTCAATACGTTGCTTTTCGTCGATTTTGATGATCTTTACCAACACTTTGTCGCCTACGTTGACTACGTCGGTCACTTTCTCTACGCGGGTCTTGGAAAGTTTGGAAATGTGGATCATGCCTTCCTTTGTAGAGGTCAGTTTGACCTGAGCTCCGAATTGCCCCTTGTCGTTTTCCATGATCTTTACGACTTCGCCTTCGAATTCCTCGCCTACTTCGAATTCGCGGACAATGTCCTCGATGATCTGCTTTGCGCGGGAAATAGATTTCTCGTCGCTGGAAGCGATACTGACCGCACCGTCGTCGGTAATGTCGATCTTTACGCCGGTTTCGTCGATGATCTTGTTTATCGTCTTGCCGCCCGAACCGATAACGTCACGGATCTTGTCGGGATCGATATTGAACGAAACGATCTTCGGCGCGTATTTGCTGAGTTCCTTTCTGGGCGCGGGCAAAACTTCCAACATCTTGTTCAAAATGAACAGTCTGCCTACTCTAGCCTGCTCCAAAGCCCTGGTCAAGATCTCGCGATTGATGCCCTTTATCTTGATGTCCATTTGGATAGCGGTGATACCGTCCTTCGTGCCGGCGACTTTGAAGTCCATGTCGCCGAAGAAGTCCTCGATACCTTGAATATCCGTCAAAATATGCAATTTGTTGTTGACGTCGTCCTTGATCAGTCCCATAGCAACGCCGGCAACAGGCGCCTTTATCGGTACGCCGGCGTCCATCAACGCCAAAGTCGAACCGCAAACGGAAGCCTGAGAAGTCGATCCGTTAGAACTGATAACTTCGGAAACCGTCCTGATCGCGTAAGGGAACCAATCTTCCGCGGGAAGCACGGGCTCTAATGCGCGTTCAGCCAAAGCGCCGTGTCCGATCTCACGTCTGCCGGGGCTCCTTAACGGCTTGGCTTCGCCGGTGGAGTATCCGGGCATGTTGTATTGGTGCATGTAACGCTTGAACACGTCGTCGTCCAGACCTTCCAGCTTTTGCGCTTCGGAAATCGCCCCCAAGGTGCAGGTCGTCAAAACTTGAGTCTGTCCGCGAGTAAATACCGCCGAACCGTGAACTCTGGGCAAAAGACCTACTTCGCACCATATAGGACGAATGTCCGTCAACGACCTGCCGTCGGGACGAACGCCCCTGTCGGCTATCATAGCGCGAACGCATTCCTTCTTCATCGCGTACAAAATGTCGTCGATGTCGCGACCGTTGTCGGGATATATGTCAGCAAAGTGCGCTTTGATATCCTTTGTAATTTCCTCTTCGCGCTCCTCACGGACGTTCCTGTCAAAGGTGTCGAACATGTAATCGATCTTTTCCTTTGCGTAAGCTTTGACGTCGCGTTCGATGTTTTCGGGAGCATGATACAGCTCGATTTGCTTTTTGGGCTTGCCGCAAGCGGCTTGAATCTCCTCTATCCAGCTGACGATCTTTTTGATCTCCTCGTGTCCGAACAAAATTGCGTTCAGCATTTCCTCTTCCGTCAGCTCGTTAGCGCCCGCTTCGACCATCATTATGGCGTCCTTAGTCCCCGACAATGCCAGGTTTAAACGCGAACGTTCGCGTTGCTCCGAATCCGGGTTGATGATATATTCGCCGTCAACATAACCGACCATGACCGATCCGGTAGGTCCGTTAAACGGTATGTCGGATACCGACAAAGCTATGCTGGAACCCAACATTCCGTAAACTTCGGGGGGAATATTGGTGTCTACCGACAACGCCGTAGCGATAACCGATACGTCATTATACAATCCCTTCGGGAACAAAGGACGAATAGGTCTGTCAATCAGCCTGGACGTTAAAATAGCTTTGTCCGAAGGACGTCCTTCGCGCTTTTTGAATCCTCCGGGGATCTTGCCTACGGCGTACATTTTTTCCTCGAAATCGACTCCCAAGGGGAAATAGTCCATTCCTTCCCTGGGCGCTTTGCTCATGGTGACGTTGGTCAGTACCACCGTATCTCCGCAGCGAATCAGAACTTCGCCGTTGGAATGCGAGCAGTACCCGCCAATCTCTGCGCTGACTTCGCGTCCGCCGATAGTCGTTACGAATACTTTACTTTCTTTCATTTTGCCTCCAGTCCCCGTCCGCGGGGACACTTTATATATTTCCGTTAATTGGTTTTTAAAATAATTTTTCCGTAAAAATATGTGCTTTTTAACCGAAAAAAGGGGCGGCAATGCCACCCCGGTCGGGTTTTACTTACGGATACCTAATTCGGCGATCAGCTTTCTGTATTCTTCGATGTCGATCTCCATCAAATAACGCAACAGGTTCTTCCTTTGACCTACCAGCTTCAACAAGCCTCTTCTGCTGTGGTGGTCTTTCTTGTGAACGTCCAAGTGAGCGTTCAGCTCTTCGATCCTCTTTGTCAACAGCGCGATTTGAACGGGCGCCGATCCGGTGTCGTTTTCGTCTTTGCCGAACTTAGCGATAATTGCTTTCTTTTCTTCAGATGTCAACATTGTTTTGGTACTCCTTTTTTTATGAGATTATTCGCCTTGCTCCACGGCGAAAAACTTCGTT
>DVNF01000074.1 GCA_018714575.1 Candidatus Stercoripulliclostridium merdigallinarum | reverse complement strand
GAGATAGTCATTTAGCTTACTAAACTCCTACCTCTTGCCACTGCGCGAGCCTCGTCTCGCTTGCTTTTGACCGTTTCGGGCGTTATCGGGATAAAAGCATAGTTCTATGTAGCTTGCGAGCCTTGCCTAGCAGCCTTTTGACCAATCCGGGCGTTCGATCTGCAAAAACAATTTTTTAAAATTCAGCCCGCAACGAATGCGGGCTATTTGTTTTGGTTCGTGTAAGATATAAATTTTTATTTTTATGCGGTTCTATTTTTTGCCGTTGTTCAGATGAAACGACAGCACGTATTTCGCGTTACGTTGCAATTCTCCCAAAGTCAAACCGTTCGGGACGCGCATGGAAGAGCGTATCTTGTCGGCGTTCGGAGTTTGGAATACGCGGTTGATCTCGCCGGGCATCAGCACGTTTACCCCTGCGCGGACGCGGAGCGCCGAATTCTTTACGCCCGGGAATTCCTTCGATTCCCCGGGTTCCGCCCACCAATCTGTGATCAGCGTTCCCTTAAAGCCCCATTCGTTTCTGAGTATTACGGTTGCCAGATCGTAATTGTAATAGCAATAAGTACCGTTGATCTTGTTGTACGCCGTCATTATAGCTTTCGGCGAACAATGCCTGATCATCACTTCGAAAGCCTTCAGGTAGATTTCCCTTAACGCGCGCGGCGAAACGACCGAATCGGTAAACTTTCTGCGGTATTCCTGGGAATTCACGGCAAAGTGTTTCGGACAGGCTCCGACTCCGTTTGCCTGTACGCCGTTGACGGTTGCGGCAGCCGTCAGCCCTGCCAGCAACGGATCCTCCGAATAGTATTCGAAGTTCCTGCCGCACAACACGTTCCTATGTATATTCATGCCCGGCGCCAACAACAGATCGGAACCTACGGCAACCATCTCTTTTCCTATCAAATCGTATAATCGGGTAACCGAATCCGTATCAAAAGTAGCCGCAAGCGCCGTTCCGCAGGGAATCAACGCAGTCACACGCCTAAGCCTGATCCCGGCGGGACCGTCCGTTGTTATAACGGGTTTTACTCCCTTTTTTATCAGGCTGTCCGACACTCCGCAAAAGGCTCCGGCATTTCCCGCCGCGCCGAGCGCCGAATTCATCTTGCCCTGTCCGTGAGCCAAAGTCCGCAGTTCGTCTATCGTCAATCCCGCTACGAAATCGTCTAAACTTGCTTCGCCGGACCTCACTTTGGAAAAGTCGTCTACCGGGCAATCGGAGGTCGTTTCCGCCGGCAGGTTCCCTAAAATTCTTTCTTTCAAATCCCTTTTAGCCGTGGGCACTTGTTCCCAAGTAACCTTACCGTCAACGTTTTTTATACGTTTGAACGCGGACGATTCCGGTACCGGAAGCGCTTCCGAAACGTGCTTGACTTCGGTAAACAACAAATCGAACTCGGCAACTTTTTCCGCGCTGCGGGAATCGCCGCCGACATAGACCGAATAAACACCCTCTTCCAAAACGTATGACGACGGGCGCCCTGTCGCTCCGGCGTCGTCGAACGAAGCGAACTCTTTCAAATCAACGGAAACGTTTTCGGTAACGGTTTCGCCTGCCGCTATCTCGCGTTTAAAAAATCCTATCAGTTCCCTGGCTGCGGCGCCCAGCTTTCCGCAAGGCTTTTGCAAATAGATCTGCGCCACTGCCTTGCCGGTGCGTTCCCCGACGTTTTTCACGGTCACGGCACCGCAAACGATTGTGCCGGACAACTTCAGTTTCGCGGAGTATTCGAAATCAGTGTAAGACAAGCCGAATCCGAACGGATACATCACTTTTTCGGGACAGAAAGTTTCAAAGTACCTGTAACCAACGTATATATCCTCAACGTAATTGTTGCGATCAGCTCCGCCGAAGTCCGCCGACGATGGATAATCCTCGTAGGAGTAAGCTACTGCCGAAGGCATCTTTCCCGACGGATTTACCGCGCCCGTCAAGACGTCAGCCAAAGCGTTACCCGATTCCATACCACCCTGCCAAGCAAACAACACCGCACCGGGATTGTATTCTTTTATCCAGGATAGATCGATTATATTTCCGCAGTCCAAGACTACGGCGACTTTATCGAACGCCTTTGTGACCGCCGCCAATATTTTGCGTTCGTCCTCGGTCAGATAAAAACTGCCGGGTTCCAGGACGTTTTCCCTGTCCTCTCCCGCGGCTCTGCCGACGGTGACGACTGCGACGTCAGCGTTACTAGCGGCAACGGCTATGTCCTCGTCCGAAAGCGGCATCTCCGGAAAGCTCATCGGCCAATGACCCCAAAAGCCTTCGTCGGGCTTGTTTTTCGGATCCGCACGCCAATCGTCGTATTTTTTCAACAGCGTTTCTTCCAATTTGACTCCGGCGTTTTTCAAACCTTCCGCCAAATTTACTTTGTAAGGCGCGACAACGTCGCCGCCCGAACCGTATCCTACGGTAAAATAATCGAAGCTTGCCCTGCCGAACAATGCCACGGTCCGACCGTCGCCGATCGGCAAAACTCCGTCGTTTTTCAACAGTACCGCGCTGTCCGCCGCGACTTTTCTGCATATCGGGATAATCTCCGGCACTGTCAAAGTGCCTTCGGCACCGGTGTTCAGCTCCTGCTCCAACCCCGTGCCTGAAAAAGTTTTAATAAAAAATCTGACAACTTTACCGATAAATTTGTTCATACTTACCTCTACCACCTTTACAGCCGTATCGTCCTAATCAAACAGTCAAAGGGCTTACGCCCGTTACAAACTACTCCGATTTTACCACAGCGCGCAAAAAAAAGGAATACCCTTTTTCAGTTTCGCGCGGTTATTTAGCATTTAACATTTAATTCTAATTTGACGAAAAAGCGCATATCATTCGGTGTGTCGATCGTTAAATCAGTAGCCACCGTAACGGGCATCAGCATAATTACCAGAGCCATTTCCTTCCTGTTCAAAATCTACCTGACCAGAACGCTGGGAGCGGAAGTTATCGGGCTGTATTCGATATGCCTGTCGGTATTCTTCCTGTTTATCGCCATGACGACCGGCGGTTTAAGCACGGTTCTGTCACGAAAAATCGCCGAATCCCGGGCAAAAGGCGACGAATTAAAACCTGCCGCATACCTTGCCACAGCTATGAGCATAGCCGTTCCCGCGGCGGTGATAGCCTTGGTAGTAGGTTATTTGCTGACCCCGGAAAAATCGTTTTTACTCAGCGACGAGCGCGCTTTACCGATGCTGAAAATAATGTTGCCCGCGCTGATCACAACGACATTCTATATCATTATCCGCGGCTGGTTCTGGGGCACAAAGCAGTTCGGGATATTTTCCGCGACGGAACTTTTAGAGGAAATTTTACGCGTATTATTTACGCTTTTATTGGTTTCAGGCGTAATTTCAGGCATATCGGGTTCCGCAGGTCTGGCTTTGGCTTTTACTCTCAGCGACGTAGCCGTAGCCCTTGCCGTCTTTATAATATTTTTGCGGCGCGGTGGTTCGTTTAGGCGCGGCATTCACCCGAAAGAACTATTGAAACCGGCTCTGCCGCTGACGGCGATGCGAGTCCTGGGTTCCGCTGTCGGAGCCATTCTCGCCCTGATACTGCCAAACGCTTTGATAGCGGCAGGCTCCACAATAGCCGACGCCACAGCCGCTGTAGGCAGGATCTCCGGCATGGCAAACCCTCTGTTAATGGCGCCGAACGCCATTATAGGTTCGCTGGCAGTGGTGTTGGTCCCGGAAATGTCTGCGGACAACGTCCGCGGCGATTCGAAAAAATTGCAATCCAGGATAGACGGAGCCATATCCTTTGCGTTGGTCGTTTCGGGACTGTTCATGGCAATCTATTCGGCGCTGGGAAAGGAACTGACCTCCTGGCTGTATAACGATTACGAATCGGGAGTATACCTTGAAAAAGCCGCTTGGTTGATGGCTCTGACGCCTATCAACATGATAGTCGCTACCTGCATGAACTCCGTCGGTATGGAAAAAGAGAGTTTCTTCAGCTTTATCCCCGGTACGCTGTTGATGCTTGCTTCGTGTTGGCTGCTGCCGAAATATATTGGTATCGACGCGGTGATAGTCGCCAATCTGCTGTCGCTTTCGGTAGAGGTCGTTATCAACCTGTTCTTGTTACATAAAAAAATAAAACTGCGTTTCGGGTTTATTAAAACTTTGATTTCGGTTACCTGTATATCGCTTTTTGTAAAAGTGCTTACCGATTTCGTTTCGGGCGCGTTCGATTTTTCTTCAGGCTTTTTGACATTGGTCGTTTCGGGAATCGCGGGGGCAGCCTCTTACGCGGCGTTGGCATACGTATTCGGTATAAGCGATATTAAAACGATGCTAAGCAACGTAAAAAAAAGACGGAGAGCCACTCCGTCCGAAAATCAAAAAAGCAATGCCGGATCACCTATGTAAAACGCTTTCTTTGCCGCTCACGTTGCTTTCGGCTTTTTCGGGTTTTCTGCGTTCGTCGGGTATTTTAAAAATATACCTCGCGACCGGATAATACATTGCCGACGTCAGCGCCAGATTGACCGCCCATACAATGCTTTGAGTGGCAAGCCTTCCCGCCATGAACACAAAGAAGCCTTTGCCTTTTACATAGTAGAACCATATCCCGAAACTGTTCAACCCTGCCGTACAGACCACGAAAATTATCACAAAGGATATGAAAATTTTGATCAACGGCGGCATTTTGAATTTAAAAACCAATCCCGGAATGACCCCCAACATTATCGAGCCCAAGGTTATAAAGATATTGAACGGTCCTGCGGGTTGTATCAACCAGCCTATCAAATCCCCTATTCCGCCGACGATGCCGCCCGCAACGGGGCCCAAAAATATGCCCGCCGTCACGCAGACGATATAACTGAAAGTCAATGTTGCCGAGGCTCCGACTCCGAATACCGGCAGGAATATCCCGAAACCGTTTGCGACCACCGCCAAAGCCGCCAACAGACCGGTATATGCCAGCTTTTTCAAAGCCGAGCTTCTTTTTCCTCTTCTTTCCATAAAAAAAGTCCTCCTTGCAGAGAGAACTTACGCATAAATAGACGATATTCATCGGCAAAATCGCTTATCCGCTTATCTGACGATCGAAACGGCGTATAATCGGCGAACCGGGTAAACCGTTAGATCGTTCCGTAAAAGTATTGCCAAAGCCTTCTATTTTTCGCAACGGACGCGGCACGCCACCGCAGGTTTCCCTTTCGTCCGCGAACGACATCCCATTTCGCGGCACTTAACGCGACGTACCTACTCTGCCTTTTAATAATATATCATCGGCGGATTTTTTGCAAGTATCTCCTTATACATAAAATGGTATTCAGACGAAAATTTTTTCGAATTCGCCGCATACTAAGCGCATATGTTGGTAGTCTTTATCAGAACGATAATCATTTATATCTGCCTGCTGATCGGTATACGCCTGATGGGAAAGCGCACCATAGGCGAATTGCAACCGTTCGAATTGGTAATCACTTTGGCAATAGCAGACCTGGCATGTATGCCGATGCAGGATATATCCGTTCCTTTGGTTTACGGCTTGGTACCGTTGTTCACGATGTTTTTATTGCATTTATGCTTCACTTGGCTGGCTACAAAGTCGATAAAGTTCAGGAAAGCGCTGAACGGAAAACCGGTTATAGTAGTCACTCCGGACGGTATCGATTCCGAAGCCATGGCAAAATTAAACTTCACCGTAAACGACCTGTTGGAGTCGTTGCGTTCGCAACAATTCTTTTCGATAGAACAAATCAGGTACGCCGTCCTGGAAACCAACGGCAACCTGTCCGTCATGGAAAACGAAAACGCACAATCCCCCGAATGTATTCCCGTAACATTGGTGATCGAGGGTAAAAAAATGCAAACCAACTATTCCGTCGCCGGCGTCGACGACTCTTTCGTAGAAAATATATTGCGCGAAAAAAACTTCAAAACGGAAGACGTGGTGTTGTTTACCAAAGCAAACGATAGAATTTTCATCCAGCCGCGCGGCAATAAGTTTGTCAGCGAAACGCTGGATCGGGATACGGAAACTGCCGTTTCGGGCGCCGACAGCCCGAAAACGGCTAACGGAGCAAATATATGAAATACCGAATTGCCGCCGCCGTAGTGACGATCGTACTGATCGTGGGACTGGGCGTAGCCGAACAAATCATCGTAGCAAAAACCATGGACGAAATGTTGTCACGGTTAGAGTCGTTCATAGTAGAGGAAGACGAAGTTTACGATTACGACGAGATCTGCCAAACGGGCGAATGGTGGGAAAAACGACACAAGGTCCTGGAATTGTTCTTGCCGCATACGCAGATATTGGAAATTTCCATTACCTACGGCGAATTGACCGGCGCGGTCGGCGCCGAGGACTTCGACTCCGCTCAAGCGTTGTTGACGCGTATCCGAATGACCTGTCAGGAATTTAAAAACGTCTATTCCGTCAGAATAGGAAATATCATTTGATTATACGTTCGTTTTGACATTAACGCAATATATATTATATATCATAAAAGCATACGAAACCCCGTATGCTTTTTCCGATTCGTTAACTTCAAATATTTACCGCCTGAAACCGACTTTAAGGCGTTTCACTTTACAGTTTACAGGCGTTTCAATAGCGGTTTTAAAAACTGTCCCGTATAGCTGTTCGGATTTTCCGCGACCTCTTCCGGAGTGCCTACGGCTACAACGGTACCGCCGCCGTCGCCGCCTTCGGGACCCAAGTCTATGATATGATCGGCTACTTTTATTACGTCCAGGTTATGTTCTATTACGACTATGGTATTTCCCGCGTCTGCAAGGCGCGACAATACTTCCAACAGCTTTTCGACGTCGTAACTGTGCAGTCCCGTAGTAGGCTCGTCCAAGATATACATCGTGCGGCCCGTACTGCGTTTAGAAAGTTCCGTCGCAAGCTTCACGCGCTGCGCTTCGCCGCCCGACAGCGTGGTAGACGGTTGCCCCAATTTGATATAACCCAAGCCTACGTCCTTCAAACATTTCAGCTTGTTATATATCCTGGGAACGTTTTCGAAAAATTCGCAAGCGGTATCGACCGTCATTTCCAAAACGTCGTAAATAGATTTGCCTTTGTATTTGACTTCCAAGGTTTCATGGTTATAGCGTTTGCCGTGGCAGACGTCGCAGGGAACGTATACGTCCGGCAAAAAATGCATTTCTATCTTGACTATACCGTCGCCCTTACAGGCTTCGCACCTGCCGCCCGAAACGTTAAAGCTGAACCGCCCTGCCGTATACCCCCTGGCTTTGGCGTCCCTGGTCCCGGCGAACAGCTCTCTGATCGGAGTAAACACCTCTACGTATGTTGCGGGATTCGACCTGGGCGTCCTGCCGATAGGACTTTGATCTATGCAGATGACGTTTTGGAAGTTATCCGCGCCCAAAATTTTATCGCACTTCCCCTGTGCCTTATACGAACCGTTCAGCTCTGCGGCAAGGTAAGGATACAGCACTCCGTTTACCAATGAAGATTTGCCCGAACCCGATACTCCCGTCACGGCGGTAATTACGCCTACGGGAATTTCCACGTCGATATTTTTCAGGTTGTTTTGCCTGGCACCGAAGATTTTTACGAATTTACCGTTACCCTGCCTTCTGATCAAAGGTACCGCTATCTTCCTCCTGCCTGCCAAATAGTCCCCGGTAATGGAATTAGGATTCGCCATTATATCGGAAACTGTACCCTGAGCTACCAATTCGCCGCCTTTTTCGCCCGCCATCGGTCCTATATCGACTATATGATCGGCGGACATAATTGTTTCCTCGTCGTGTTCGACGACTATCAGCGAATTTCCTATATCCCTAAGGTTTTTCAATGCGTTTATCAATTTTACGTTGTCGCGTTGGTGCAGTCCGATAGACGGTTCGTCCAATATATACAATACTCCCGTCAGTCCGGAACCTATTTGAGTAGCCAGCCTGATCCTTTGGCTTTCTCCGCCGGACAGCGTCATTGCCGAACGCGACAGAGTCAGATAATCCAAACCCACGTTGTTCAAAAATCCCAAACGCGCCTTGACCTCTTTTAGTATAGGTGCCGCTATCTGCGTTTCCTTTTCGTTCAATTCCAGGTTGTCGAAAAACTTTACCAGATCCTTTACCGGCATATCTGTGACTTCGGCGATGTTTTTACCGCCAACAGTTACCGCCAGCACCTCTTTTTTCAGTCTTTTGCCGCCGCAAACTTCGCACGGCGAAAAGCTCATATATCTTTCTATATCGGCTTTTACGCCTTCCGACTGCGTTTCGCGGTAGCGCCTTGCAAGGTTATTGACGATGCCCTCGAACGGCGCCGTATAGACGGTGGAAAAGCGTTGTGAATTCCATTCCATTTCTACCGTTTCGTCGCCGGTACCGTACAGGACGATCTTTTTGGCGCGATCGCTGAGGTCTTTGAACGGCGTATCCATGCTGAAACCGTATTTTTTCGAAACCGCCTGTAACTCTCTGCCGTACATTTTGCCCATGTCCATGATCGACCAACCGGACACTTTTATCGCGCCTTCCCTAAGGCTAAGCGACGGGTCGCGGACGATTTTGTTGACGTCGACTTCGTGGCGCATGCCGATACCGCCGCAGGCTTCGCAGGCACCGAAGGGGCTGTTGAACGAAAAGCTTCTGGGAGTCAGTTCCTCTAACGTTATGCCGCAATCGGGACAGCCGTACTTGGACGAATATATCGTTTCC
>DVNF01000073.1 GCA_018714575.1 Candidatus Stercoripulliclostridium merdigallinarum | reverse complement strand
AAGTTTTCGGAAGAACTTTCAAAAAAACGCAGGGAAGAGATACTTAACGCCGCTAAAAAAATATACGACTTGAAACCGTTCAAAGAAATCACGCTGAAAGATATCGGCGAGGGAACTTCCTTTACCAGAACCTCGATATATAACTACTTTTCGGGGAAGGAAGAAATATATTTGTCGGTATTAGAAAGTGAGTTTTCGGATTGGGCGGACGATATCGACGCAATAGACGGTAGTACGGATTTTTCAGCGGCTTTGTCAGACACTCTGCAAAGTCGTAGCCGTATGCTGAAAATCATGTCGATGAACTTGTACGAAGTTGAAGCGGGCAGCAGTACTGAACACCTGGTGGAATTCAAGATCGCCTACGGCAGAGCGCTGAATTCCTTAAGATCGGCATTAAAGCGCGCTTTCCCTGACAGCTCCGACGAATGGGCGGAGGAGTTCGTTTATGCGTTTTTACCGTTCTTGTTCGGAGTTTATCCGTATACGGAAGTTACCGAAAAGCAAATCGTCGCCATGCAACGCGCGGGAGTAGACTGTCCGGAATTTTCCGCGCCGCAGCTTGCCGAAAATTTGATCGATAAACTGTTGGCTTCCGGGCGCTAAACTTAAAAGCATTACACATTTTATCAAATTATCACAAAACGCCGTTCGCGGATCAGCGGACGGCGTTTTAATTGATTAATCTAAATTTAATAACCGTAACGAATTTAAATCGAATAAGTTTTTCCTTCTTCGACTACTTCTATAGGGGTACCTGCCAATTCCCGCTGAGGATTAAAATCGGGGGAAAGGTGTGTGACGACAACTCGTGTGCGGCAAGCTTCGTATATCTTTGTCGCATAATCGTAGCCCATGTGCGGACCTTTAAAACCTATCGGCTTTGCGGCGTCCGCCAAAACGAAATCGACGCCTTTTACGTATTCCGTCAATTTATCGAACCACATGGTGTCGCCGGTATAGAACAGCGTTTTGCCGTCGGCTGTGACTTTTATCCCGAAGGTCTTTACGGTGTGCGATACCGCGTAAAAATTCAGCTTTGTTCCGTTTATGTCCATACTGTCGCCTTCCTCTACCTCGATTACCTGAATTTGTGGCTTTATCAGTAGCTTCAGATACCAATTATTGCCGTCTTTAGGTACGATCAGGCGTAGCCTTTTTTGCGGCGACAACTCTAGGAAATAGTTCAGCGGCAACAAGTCCGACGTGTGATCGAAATGACTGTGCGATAAGACTATGGCGTCCAGGTCGTTGACATCGATTTTGTTCAACAGCCTTGTCAACGCGCCGGAGCCGAAATCCATGACTATGTTCGCGTTTTCGGTTTGCACCAAATAGGAGCTGCAAGCGTGGTCGCCCGCTTTCGGATAGGGGCCGTAAATTCCAAGCGCCGTTAATTGCATTTTATACCCTCCGCGTATTCCGCCTCTTTTCCGGCGATGACGTAACCTTTGTCAAGGTTCAGCGACAGTATTGCCGAACATTTCGTATAATCTTCGGTCATAAAATCTCCGGCTATGACGTTTGCCGCCGCCAGATATTCGGGATCTTTTCTGATACCCTCTATCAAATAACCGAAGTGTTTTCTGAGTTCGGTATCCAGCTTCCACGGATTCGTCAGTCCGATTTGAGTGCCTAGGTTAGGCGTTTGCTGTGTCTGGAAAATATTCAGACCTTCGGTGGGGTAGTCGTGTAAAAAGCGTAAAGTTTCCCTGGTAAATTCATAGGCTTTGGAACCGTTTACCTTCTTTTCCCACGGCAGGTTGATATCGCATTTTTTTGAAAACCTGTAGGCTTCGGAATCGTTTATCAAAATAAAACGCTTGCCTGCGGCGCGAATGTCGCCCAGGGTGACTTCTTTTAATTCGTTGAAATCGGTGTAGGCGTATTTTTCCGGGTCTATCGTTTGACCCAGGATCTCGTCGACTTTTTCGGGGGCCGCCGAATAGCGTAGCACCAACGGGCCTATCAGCTTTTGGTCGTAGTATTCGCGGACGTCGAACAACATTACTTCTTCCGGGTGTTCGTCCATGAACTCTTTTACGCCGGACAGAGCTTCGGACAGGGTAAGTCCTTTGGCTATGCCGTGACAACAAACGATATTGCCCTTTCTGTCGGTATCCAACCTGATACAAAAGTGTCTGACTCCGTAACGCATCTGATCGACCAAACTGCCGTTTTGGCAACAGGACATTTTGTTCATTCCTGCGGTACAAGCGTTGTGCGCACCGGGCATGATCAGCCGGTTCATCGGAGCGGTAGGGACTATATATTCCATCCAACTGTCGAAAATCATATAAAATTCTCCGCAAAATATTCTCTACAGAAAATTGTAACACAGCTTTTACGGATTTACAATACGTGAAATAACGCCCGGAGGCTATATAGGGTTGCCGAAAGATCCTGTCGGGACAGGGCGGAAAGCCGAAAATTTCAAAAACTATTGACGGGTCGGGGTCTTTATTATATAATATTATAGAAAAATATGCTCCGGATTATGCCGGAAAAGAGGATTTCAGATATGCATTTTAAAAAAGCAATGGCGTTAGCGATCTCGGTCATGATGATCATCGGGATTACTT
>DVNF01000072.1 GCA_018714575.1 Candidatus Stercoripulliclostridium merdigallinarum | reverse complement strand
CTATCTTTGCTTTGTATCTGCCGTAGGGTATGACGTATTTTTCGTCTATACCTGCCGCATTAGCCACTTCGTATATGTTTTTCGGAGTAACCGAATGCGCGATTTCAATATCGGATAGCGCCATAATTTCTCCGCTTCGTTTTATTTAAAGTATTCTACAAGCGATTCGAACATCCCTATATCGTAACGACCGGGAACGTTCCTGTATAAATATTTGCCTATGCGTTCGCTGTGTCCCATTTTGCCGAAGATTCTGCCGTCGGGAGAGGTTATGCCCTCGATACTCATTACGGAGCCGTTCGGGTTAAACGCAATGTCCCCGGAAACTTCGCCGTTCAGATCGACGTATTGCGTGGCGATCTGTCCGTTGGCGATCAGCGTTTCCAACGTCTTTTTGTCGGCTACAAAGCGGCCTTCGCCGTGCGAGATCGGCACTTTTATTATGTCGCCCACCTCGACTTTTTGCAACCAGGGGCTCTTTACGGACGCGATCCTGGTAGAAACTATCTTCGATTGGTGTCTGCCGATCGTGTTGAACGTCAACGTCGGATCGCCCTCGTCGGAGTGCGGCAGGATCCTGCCGTAAGGCAACAGTCCCAATTTTATCAGCGCTTGGAAGCCGTTGCATATCCCCGCCATCAAGCCGTAACGGTTATCCAACAAGTCGGCGACCGCATCGGAAATTTCGGGATTTCTGAAAAACGCCGTGATGAATTTCCCCGATCCGTCGGGTTCGTCGCCGCCTGAAAATCCGCCGGGAATAAATATGGATTGAGAGTCCCCGATAAGCTTTGCAAACCTCTTTACGGATTCCTTTACCTTTTCGCCGCTGAGGTTGTTCAGCACAAATATTTCCGCCTTTGCGCCGGCGCGTTCGATAGCTTTCGCGCTGTCGTATTCGCAGTTGGTTCCCGGGAATACGGGTACCAATACGCGCGGTTTGGCTACCGAAACATTGCTCTTCAAGTTTGAACGTATTTTATAATCGACCGCATGTACGTTGTCCGCGCCCTTTGCCGAAACGGGGTATACGCTTTCCAAAGCGCCCTCGTATACGGTTGAAATACGACCTAGCGGCACCTCTTTGCCGCCTGCGGTGATCGACTGTTTTTCCGTAGTGACGCCCAATAAAATGCCGTCCGTCACGTCGGCATCCGTTTCGATAACGAAGCTGCCGGTATGACGGGCGAACAATTCGCGTTCGTCCATGCCGTCGATGACTGCGCCGATGCCGTTACCTATAGCCATTTTATAAACGGCTTCGGCTATTGAACGTTCGGGAGTGTAGGCGGCGTAAATTTTTCCGGCGGCGTTCAGCCTTTCGATTATCGCAAAATTTTCCTTCAGCGATCCGACGTCGGGCAGGTTATCCGAGTTGACAGCCGTCTTTAAAAACCTGATGGCATGCCCCGCCTTTTTAAATTCGCCCGATATGACTTTATCCGCCTTCATCGTAGTGACGGCAAACGATACCAAAGTCGGCGGTACGTCTATATCCTCGAAGCTCCCCGACATCGAATCTTTACCGCCTATCGCGGCGATACCCAAGTCCTTTTGCGCGCGGAAAGCTCCGAGTAACGCCGCAAAAGGCAATCCCCAACGTTCGGGGTTTTTCTGCGGCTTCGGGAAATATTCCTGGAAAGTCAAATAGACGTCGCGGAACGGAGCGCCCGTCGCTATCAGCTTTGCGACCGATTCGACTACGGCGTAATACGCGCCGTGGAAGGGGCTCTTTTTAGAAATAGACGGATCGAAGCCGCGGCTCATAACGGAACAGTCGTCGGTTTCGCCGTGCTCGGTGGAAATTGTATGTACCATCGCCTGAATCGGCGTCAGCTGGTTCTTGCCGCCGAACGGCATCAATACGGTGCCTGCGCCGATAGTAGAATCGAAACGTTCGGACAGTCCGCGTTTCGAACAGCAGTTCAAATCTCCTGCCGTTTTCATAATATCGGCTTCGAAATCGCCGCTGCCTTCTGTATCGAAGTTTTCGGGTTCCGATAAAGCTACGTCTATATGCTTTTCGGCGCCGTTGGAGTTCAAGAATTCTCGGGAAATATCGACTATTTTATCGGAATCCCAATACATTTTCAGCCGCTTTTCCTCGGTCACCGTCGCAACTACGGTAGCTTCCAGGTTTTCCTGATCCGAAAGCTCCAGGAAACGCTTTACGTCGCCTGCGGATACTACCACCGCCATTCTTTCCTGCGATTCGCTGATAGCAAGTTCGGTGCCGTCCAAGCCTTCGTATTTTTTAGGTACCGCATTTAAATCTATCGTCAGTCCGTCGGCAAGTTCGCCTATCGCGACGGACACGCCGCCCGCGCCGAAGTCGTTACAGCGTTTGATCAACCGTGCCGCCTCGGCGTTACGGAACAGGCGTTGCAACTTCCTTTCCTCCGGAGCGTTACCCTTTTGAACCTCCGCGCCGCAAACTTCCAAACTCTTTACGGTATGCGATTTGGACGAGCCCGTCGCTCCGCCGCAGCCGTCGCGTCCCGTTCTGCCGCCTAATAATATGACTTTGTCGCCGGGTTCGGGAGTTTCGCGCCTGACGTTTTCGGCTTTTACCGCGGCTATGACGGCTCCGATCTCCATACGCTTTGCGACGTATCCCGGATCGTAAATTTCGTCCACTATGCCCGTAGCCAAACCTATTTGGTTACCGTAGGAAGAATATCCCGCCGCGGCGGTAGTCACTATTTTTCTTTGCGGTAATTTGCCGGGCAACGTGTCCTCTACCGGAGTCCTTGGGTCGCCTGCGCCCGTCACGCGCATAGCCGCATAAACGTAAGCTCTGCCCGACAACGGATCGCGAATGGCTCCGCCGATACAGGTAGCCGCGCCGCCGAAAGGCTCTATTTCGGTGGGGTGGTTGTGCGTTTCGTTTTTGAACAGTAACAGCCAATCCTCTTCCTTCCCGTCCACCGTCACCTTTATTTTTACCGTACAGGCGTTGATTTCTTCCGATTCGTCCAATTTATCCAATTTACCCTCGGCTTTCAGATATTTGGCGGCAATCGTCGCCATATCCATTAAAGTTACCGGCTTTGTACGGTTTAATGCTTTGCGCGTTTCGATATAATCGCGGTAAGCCGCGTTCAACACCGGATCGTCGCAAGCCACCGAATCTATCTCCGTCAGGAAAGTGGTGTGACGGCAATGATCCGACCAATAGGTATCCAGCATCCTGATTTCCGTCATCGTCGGATCGCGCCCCTCTTTTTCGAAGTAGCTACGGCAGAATTCCAGGTCGTTCAGATCCATTGCCAAAGCATAGTCCGTCAGGAATTTCTGTAGTCCCTCGGTATCCAAAGCCCTGAATCCGTCCAAAACTTTAACTTTTTTAGGATGCGGATAATCTTCCGAAAGCTTTTCGGGCAGCTCCAACGCCGCGGGACGGCTTTCAACGGGGTTGACGACGTATTTTTTGATCTTTTGCACGTCTTCTTCCGTCAATTCTCCGTACAGCGCGTAGATTTTTGCCGTCTTTATGACGGGTCTGGGGCATAACGCCACCAATTCGGCGCATTCCGCCGCGGAAGAGGCGCGTTGGTCGAACTGCCCGGGCAGATATTCCACCGCGAACACGGCGTCCGACGTCGGCAACTCGTAATAAGTTACGTCCGCCTGCGGTTCGGAAAACACCGTGCCTACCAACTTTCGGAACAGCTCGCTGTCGACGTTTTCAACGTCGTAACGGTTCAGTAAACGCAGCTTCCTTAGACCTTTTACGCCTAAAAAGGAATTCAATTCCTCGGTCAGCGCTTCCGCTTCGGAGCTCATGCCATTCTTTTTCTCAACGTAAACTCTGTAGACCATATTTTATCCTTTCGATTATTTTTTTGCGGCTAACGCCCTTTGACCTATGTCGTGCCTGAAATATTTGGTTTTGAAATCTATTCTGTCGGCGTCCGCGTAAGCGGCGGCTATGGCATTAGCCAAATCGTCGCGCACTTCGGTAACGGCAAGCACCCTGCCCCCCGAGGTCACGATCTTTCCGTCCACACGCTTTACGCCTGCGTAGAATATCTCGCCTTGCACACCGTTTTCGGTGATTTCGTATCCCGTTTCGTATTTTTCGGGATACCCTTTTGAGGCTAAGACTAAAGCACAGGAGCTTTTATCCATAAATTCCACGCTGACTTCGGACAGTCTTTCTTCCTCTACCGCCAGCATTATCTGTAACAGATCGGATTTCAACAGCGGCAACACCGCCTGAGTTTCGGGATCGCCGAAACGCGAATTGTATTCGATGACTTTGGGCCCGTCCGCGGTTATCATCAAGCCGAAATACAGACAGCCTTTGAACGGTCTGCCCTCGGCGTTCATGGCATTCAGCGTGGGAATAAAGATTTCCCGCATAGCCCTGTCCGCGACTGCTTTCGTATAATACGGATTTGGTGCGACGACTCCCATACCGCCGGTATTCAAGCCCGTATCCCCGTCGCCCGCGCGCTTATGATCCATCGACGAAACCATGGGAACCAAAGTGTGCGAATCGGTAAACGCCAAAACGGATACTTCGGGACCCGTCAGAAATTCCTCTATTACCACGCGTTTCCCCGAATCGCCGAAGCGGCTTTCGCTCATCATCGAATGTACCGCTTCGCGCGCGGCGGGTATGCTTTCGGCTATGATAACTCCCTTTCCCAGCGCGGGTCCGTCGGCTTTGACGACGACGGGAGGAGTCAATCCGTCAACGTATGCCAATGCGGCGGCTTCGTCGGTAAAGACTTCGTATGCCGCAGTCGGAATACGGTATTTTTTCATCAATTCCTTTGCAAAAGCCTTACTGCCTTCGATCTCGGCAGCGGCTTTGTCGGGTCCGAAAGACGGTATCCCGACTGCGTTCAACATATCCTTTAGCCCGGCTATCAGCGGATCGTCCGGAGCTATCACGACAAAGTCGACGGCTTTTTCGCGACAAAAAGTTACTATTTTGTCCAATTCCATCGCCTTTATCTGCACACACTCGGCGTCGCCCGTCATGCCGCCGTTCCCAGGCAAAGCGTAAATACGTTCAACAGTCGGATTCAATTTCAGTTTCTTTATAATGGCGTGCTCTCTGCCTCCGCCGCCGATAACAGCAATCTTCATATCCCCTCCGATATTATCCGATATTAATATTAATGGTGGAACAGCCTCAGCCCGGTAAAGCACATCGCTATTCCCAGGCGGTTGCATGCGTCGATTACCAGGTCGTCCCTGACCGAGCCGCCGGGTTCGGCGACAAAGCCCACTCCGCTCTTGTAAGCGCGTTCAATGTTGTCGGAAAACGGGAAGAAAGCGTCGGAGCCCAGGGAAACGCCCTTGACCTTGGAAAGATACTCCTTCTTTTCCTCCTCCGTAAAGGGTTCGGGACGATATTTAAAGCAGCTTTGCCATGCGCCGTCCGCCAGAACGTCGGACGGGTCGCGCGACAAATAAATATCTATTATGTTGTTCTTTTCGGGTCTGCCTACGCCGTCCGCAAATTGCAGGTCCAGCACCTTGTCCGCCTGCCTCAGATGCCACAAATCGGCTTTTTCGGCGGCAAGCCTGGTGCAATGGATACGGCTTTGCTGTCCTGCGCCGACTCCTATCGCCTGGCCGTCCTCCGCAAAACATACCGAATTCGATTGAGTGTACTTCAAAGTTATCAAAGATACGATCAGATCTGTCTTCTTGTCCTCCGGGATCCCCGCGGCGGTCACTACGTTGGACAGCAGATCCTTAGTTATCTTCGAATTGTTCCTGCCCTGTTCGAAAGTCACTCCGAACACTTGCTTCCTTTCCACGGGATCGGGAACGTAGTCGGCGTCTATTTTTACTATGTTGTAATTGCCTTTACGCTTGGTTTTCAATATTTCCAAAGCCGCTTTCGAATACGAAGGCGCGATAATGCCGTCGGAAACTTCGCGCGCGATGATCCTTGCGGCGACTTCGTCGCATTCGTCGGACAAAGCTATCCAATCGCCGAAAGAACTCATTCTGTCCGTGCCGCGCGCCCTGGCATAAGCCGAAGCTATCGGGGAATCGTCAATGCCGTCGATGTCGTCCACGAAACAGCTGCGCTTCAGGCGTTCGGGCAATTTCCTGCCTATCGCCGCCGAAGTCGGCGAAACGTGTTTGAACGACGTCGCGGCGACTTCGCCAGTCGCTTCTTTCAGCTCTTTTACCAACTGCCAGGAGTTGAACGCGTCCAAAAAGTTGATGTACCCGGGGCGTCCCGAAAGTATCTCTATCGGCAGATCGCCGCCGTTTGCCATGTAAATCTTCGCAGGCTTTTGATTGGGGTTGCAACCGTATTTTAATTCGAATTCTTTCATTTGAATGTGCCGCTCCTATTTGTTGAATTTGTTTATCAGTTTGTTTTCTTCCGTACCCGAAGCAAAATCTATGGCGCCGGTGTACAAAGCGATCTTGTTGTCCGGATCCAGGTTGTTCCAAATATCGTCGGTAAACTCGTCCAAATCGTCGGGTATCGACACCTCTTCCGGCTCGCCTGTAAAAGACGGCAACGGATTGCCGTCGCCGATATAAGTATGGATAAACCTGCCCTTTCCCGGCTCGCGCTCGAAAGCGTAGGTAAACCTGCCTGCGGCGGTACCTGTAGCGTTCAACGATTTTAAAATGCTCATCTTGAAACCGTCGGCGTCGATGATCGCGCTGATACGCGGCGTATAGTTCGGAGCGTCGGGTTCGAAAGTCCTGGTCGCCAAAGCTTCCTCGAATCCCGATCCCTTTTCCAAAAATTCGTATATCGTATCAGTCTGGTCGCCGTTAGTGACGATATAACTGTTGCCGAACTTCCTGACCGGGGAATAGATGATAAGGCTGGGATCCTCGACCTTTGACGCGTCGAAAGGATATATCGTGATGCCGTCCTCACTCTTTACGAACACGCGGTTTTTGCTGTTATTGCTCCTGCCCATGATAAAATAGGCGAACACGGCTTTGCCTGACGGAGATACCCCTGCCACTATGCCTCTGCCGGGATAGCTGTTGCCGTTTAACCGTTGACCTGTAGATTTCATTTTGACCTCCTGATGTTTCCCGCGACCGATTCTATCGCCTCCGGGAAGATTATCCATTCCGCCTCGCGCATCACACGCTTTTGTAGACTTTCAGGCGTATCGTCGGAATGTATGTAAACTGCCTTTTGGGCTACTATTTTCCCGCCGTCGGGAACCTCGTTTACGAAATGAACGGTTGCGCCGGTAACTTTTACGCCGTAATCCAACGCCGCACGGTGCACCTTTAATCCGTAATAGCCTTCGCCGCAAAACGACGGTATCAACGACGGATGTATGTTTAAAATTCTTTCGGGATACCGCGAAGTAAAATCGGCGGAAAGTATCCTCATAAACCCTGCCAGAACTATCAATTCTATGCCGCGTTCTTGTAACGCCAGGATCAGTTGCCTTTCGAATTCCGACCTTCCCAATTCTTTAAACGGTATCGTTACAGCCTCTACGCCCGCCTGTTCGGCGCGGCGCAAAGCGTAAGCTTCCGCGCGGTCGGATATTACCGCCGCTATCGTCGCGTTGGTTATCTTTCCCGATCTTTCCGCGTCAAGTATCGCCTGTAGGTTGGTTCCGCCGCCGGATACCAATACCGCTGTTTTGACTTTTTGCATTATCTGAAAACGACTCCGTCGTCGCCCTCCCTGACTTCGCCGATAACGTAAGGCGCTTCGCCTGCCGCCGCCAAAACGCTCAACGCCTTTTCCGCGTCCTGTTTTGCGACTATCGCTACCATGCCTACGCCCATATTGAACGTGTTGAACATGTCGCGTTCGGGTATGTTGCCGCGACGCATTATTAGGTCGAATATCGGAGGAGTTATTACGGCTTTTTTATCTATCGTTGCCGACAATCCTTTAGGAATACTCCTTGGAATATTTTCGTAGAAGCCGCCTCCCGTTATATGCGAAACGCCCTTTACCTTGACGGCTTTGAACAGTTCCGTCATCGGCTTTACATAGATCCTGGTGGGTTCCAACAAAGCTTCGCCTATCGATTTACCGCCCAGGGATTCCAAGCGTTCCCTTAATATGTGCGGATCGGTACCGATCACCTTTCTGACCAAAGAAAACCCGTTTGAATGTACTCCGGAGGAGCGCAACGCTATTATCACGTCGCCCGGTACCATTGCGGAATTATCCAAAATTGCGCCTTTATCGACTATACCCGTCGAAAAGCCTGCCAGATCGTATTCGTTTTCGGGATAAAATCCGGGCATTTCGGCGGTTTCGCCGCCGATCAAAGCCGCTCCCGCCATGCAACAACCGTCCGCAACGCCTTTGACGATCTCGGCAATACGTTCGGGGACCAGCTTTCCGCAAGCTATATAGTCCAAAAAGATCAACGGTTTGGCTCCGCAACAGATTATGTCGTTAACGCACATCGCCACGCAGTCTATACCGACGGTGTCGTGCTTGTCCATTACGAAAGCGTATTTTAATTTTGTGCCTACTCCGTCAGTTCCCGAAACCAATACCGGTTTCGATATTCCCGTCAGATCGGGTTCGAACAAGCCGCCGAAGCCGCCCACGTCGGAACAAACGCCGCCTGTCGCAGTGCGCTTTACGTGTTGTTTCATCAGCTCTACCGCCTTGTATCCCGCGGTTATGTCGACTCCCGCCTCCTTGTACGACGGGCTGTAGGATTTGTCCATATTATTCTCCTTTTTCGGATATTTTTCTTTCAAAGCGCCCTTTTTTGCGTTCAACGGGCACGCGTGTCGGGTATTTGCCGCTGAAACAGCCTATGCAATATCCCTTTGTTTTGCCGCCGTCGGGGATCTTTACGACGTTTTCGACACTGAGGAAGCCCAGCGAATCGACTCCTATCATCCCGGCGATCTCCTCCGTAGTGTGGTTGTTCGCGATCAATACCGACGGATCGTCTATGTCGGTACCGTAATAGCAAGCGTCTATGAATTTCGGCGCGGTAACGCGCATGTGAACTTCCTTAGCTCCGGCGTCCCTTAACAGTCCGACTATCCTGGCGGAAGTCGTGCCGCGTACTATCGAATCGTCTATCAGAACGACCCTCTTGCCTTTTACGGTAGAGCATACCGCGTTCAGCTTCATTCTGACCGCCTTTTCCCTCAGCTTTTGATCGGGCGCGATAAACGTCCTGCCGACGTACTTGTTTTTGATCAGACCCACTCCGTAAGGTATTCCCGAACGCTTTGCGTACCCCAACGCGCCGTCCAGACCGGAATCGGGTACGCCGATGACTACGTCGGCTTCCACAGGGTGTTCTTCCGCAAGATACATGCCTGCGCGCTGTCTTGCCTCGTGCACCGATATGCCGTCCACTACAGAATCGGGACGGGCAAAATAGATGTATTCGAATATGCACATCGACCGTTCCGCCGTGCCGATATGTCCCGTGATCGATCTGACGCCCTCCGGCGAGAACACAACGATTTCCCCGGGGATCAGGTCGCGCACCGGCTTCGCGCCCACGGCGTCCAAAGCGCAGGTTTCGGAAGCGACTACATAGTCGCCCTCCTCGGTGATACCGTAACAAATAGGTCTGAATCCGTGAGGATCGCGCACCGCGATCAGCTTCGACGGCGACATCAATACCAACGAATATGCGCCGACCAGCTGATCCATAGTCCTTTCCACCGCGACTTCTATGGACGGAGCGGTCAACCTCTCCTTTGTGATTATGTAGGATATGACTTCGGTATCCGAAGTCGTATGGAATATCGAACCGTGTAACTCCAGGTCCTCCCTGAGTTCGTAGGAATTGGTCAAATTCCCGTTATGGCATAACGCCATAGGGCCTTTGACGTGTTTTACGACTATCGGTTGCACGTTGTTACGGTCGTTAGAGCCCGAAGTAGAATAACGGCAATGCCCTATCGCAATGTTGCCTTCGCCCAACGATTCCAGGACTTCGTTGGTAAACACTTCGCCTACCAGCCCCAGATCCTTGTGGTATCGGAACAATCCGTCGTCGTTTACGACTATACCGGCGCCCTCCTGCCCGCGATGTTGCAAGGCGTGTAAGCCGAAATAAACGGAGCTTGCCAAATCCTTCTTTTCCGAAGAAAATATGCCGAAAACGGCGCATTCTTCATGAATTTTAGCCATATATTACTCCCCTAAAACTCTCCGCATCATCTCGCCGTAAGCTTCTTCGACGTTGCCCAGATCTCTGCGGAAACGGTCCTTGTCCAATTTTTCGTGAGTCGTCTTGTCCCAGAACCTGCAAGTGTCGGGAGAAATTTCGTCCGCAAGTACGATCTGTCCGTCAGCGGTCTTTCCGAATTCGATCTTGAAATCGACCAAGTCGATGTTGACTCCGGCAAAGAAATCTTTCAGGTAATCGTTTACGCGGTAAGCGTAATCGGCTATGGTATCCAGATCCTCGGGAGTAGCCGCGCCGATAGCTATTATTTGCGAATCGTTGATCATCGGATCGCCCAGATGGTCGTCTTTCAGGCAATATTCCAAAGTCGGGCATTTCAGCTCCGTGCCTTCCGGAACGCCGAAACGCTTTGAAAACGAGCCTGCGGCGATATTCCTGATGATGACTTCCAACGGCACTATCTTTACGCGCTTTACCAAAGTTTCTCTGTCGGACAATTCCTCTACGAAATGAGTGGGAACGTCGGCTTCGGCAGTCAGCTTTCTCATCAAATAATTGGTCATCTTGTTGTTGACTACGCCTTTACCTACTATCGTACCTTTTTTAACGCCGTTAAATGCCGTGGCGTTGTCCTTGTAGGAAACTATGCAATAATTTTCATCGTCTGTCGCAAATACTTTTTTGGCTTTGCCTTCATACATTTGTTCGCATTTGATCATGGTGCACCTCTTAGTTAAATTTTTCCGAAATTTCAGCGTCTTTTTTGAGTATTTTTTCGCGGTTCGCCGCGCGAGCCGCAATTAATTTATCCTGTAATTCCTTATCCGTCACGGCAAGGATCTGTATCGCCAACAACGCGGCGTTTTCGGCGCCGTCTATCGCCACCGTGGCAACGGGCATGCCCGAAGGCATCTGTACCGTGGACAACAACGCGTCCAACCCGTCCAAAGTACTGCTCTTTACCGGTATACCGATGACCGGCAAAGTAGTCCCGGCAGCCATAGCCCCGGCAAGGTGAGCCGCCTTTCCCGCGGCGGCGATTATCGCCCCGAATCCGTTTTCGCGGGCGCCGGCGGCAAACTCCGCCGCTTCTTTCGGCGTTCTGTGCGCGGACAATACCCTGACTTCCACGGGTACGCCGTAATTTTTCAAACAATTAATTGCCTTTTCTACTACCGGAAGATCGGAATCCGACCCCATTACAACAGCAACTTTCTTCATTTTTCTCCTTTCGCCCGACAACAGCCGAACGCGTTTGAATACCTGTTATATTTTTTTAGTTTTTTATCTTTTTCGTAAAACAAAAGCAGCCCGCGATAAAGCGAACTGCTCCGTTTTTTACTATTTTGCTCCGCCCGAATATAACGGGCACGATTGCCCCTCGGAAAATTGTTTGCCGAACTCGGCGCACTTATCCGCATCGAATCGACGACATAGATAAACTCCGACGGTGATCTCCATGGCAATATTGTCACACACAACCATATAATAAGTCAACCGAATAAGGTAACTTTTATAAGGTAACTTTTTAGTAAGCGATCCTTAAACCGACGCTACTTTGACTTACGCAAAGATTTTACCGCCATACGCTTTCCGTTTCCGACAAAAAACCGCCTATGCCGCGCGTTACGTCGCGGTAAGTGGCGTCGAAATCACGAGTGTACCACGGATCGGCTACGTCGCCCGGATCGGACGTGAAATCCAATAAAAGACGTATCTTGTTTTCGGGATCGCCGCCGAAAAAGCGTAATAAATTGCGCAGATTGTATTGATCCATGCCGATTATATAATCGAAATTTTCGTAATCGTCGGCGGTAACGCGCCGCGCCCTCTTTCCCGAACAGTCTATGCCCGCCGCATTCAATATCTTTGCCGTGCCGCGATGTACGGGCGAACCGATCTCTTCCGACGAAGTAGCGGCGGATTCGATATGGAATTTCTCCGCGATCCCCATATCTTCGACCCGTTTTTTCATCAAAAATTCCGCCATCGGCGATCTGCAAATATTGCCGTGACAAACAAACAACACCCTTATGCGCTTTGCCGAACCTCTGTTCAAACCGTCAACCCTCCGTCTATCGTCAATACCGTGCCGGTGATAAACGAAGCCGCGTCCGACAACAGAAAAGCTATCCCCCCCGCAACGTCCTCGGGAGAACCTGCCCTGCCCACAGGCGTTTCCGAAACTATTTCCTCTACCGCCTGCGCGTCCAAAGCCGCATTCATCTTTGTCAAAATAAATCCGGGCGCCACCGCGTTACAGGTTATGCCGCTGGGTCCCAATTCCTTCGCCAAAGATTTGATAAAAGCTTCCAACCCCCCTTTCGAAGCCGCATAATGCGCCTCGCAAGAGGATCCGTGCGCCCCCCACATGCTGGAAACGGCAACGATCCTGCCGAATTTTTCATAGATCATGCCCGTCGCAAACGCCTTTGCGCACAAGTACGCCCCCGTCAGGTTGACGCCTATGATGCCGTTCCATTTATCCAACGTGATGTCCTGTAATTGATCGAAAGACGAAACCCCTGCGTTCAATACCAGATAATCTACCGTGCCTACCGCCTTTTTCAAAGCCTCGACGTCGCTTTCTTTCGATACGTCGCATTTTACCGCATGCGCCCCCGTTTCCTTAGAAAGCGCCGCGGCAGCCTCCGAGGATCTGTTATAGGTAAAATAAACATCTATCCCCAAAGCCCGTAATATTCTTACCGTCGCACCGCCTATGCCCCCCGATCCTCCGGTGACCAGCGCCTTTGTGCTTTTGCCCGATTTATAACATAAAAATGTATCCATAGATACGAAATTGCCCTTTTTATTTATTTGTTATCCTCTTCGGATCGTAATGCCGCTATATAACCGTTGCCTTCCAAATAGGCGTCCATTACGGCTATGGCGATAGCCGAAGTACAGATGATCGCGGCGCGCGGAGCCAGCGACGGCACGTGGTGACCTTTTAATTCCAGGTTGACTATGTCGTTGGTTTTAAAGTTCAACGTCTTTATCGGCTGAGCTATGGACGGCGTGGGTTTGAATACGGTGGTAACTTTTATGGGCATACCGTTGGATATGCCGCCGTTCAGACCGCCGTTGAAGTTATGGTTCGTTTTTATAGTGCCGTCCTCGTATTCAAAGCCGTCCGCTACTTCCGATCCGCGCGAATGTGCGAACTTGGCTCCGTGACCGAAGCTGACCGATTTTACCGCGGGGATAGAAAACAGTATCGAAGCCATGCTGCATTCCAAGGAATCGAAGATCGGCGATCCGTAGCCTGCCGGCAATCCGATGACGGCGCTTTCGATCGCGCCCCCGATGCTGTCCCCCGTGGCATACAGGCTGGTCAGCAGGGATACCATACGCTTTCTGGCATCGGACTCGATGACGGGAAGGGGCGCCGAATTCAACCTGCCCAACAATTCCTCCGTCGGTTCCTCCGGGAATTTGGAATCGTAAATTTCGCCGATACATTTTATATGCGAAGCGACGAAAATGCCTCTTTTTTCCAAATAATCGGCTATCATCATTCCGAAAAACACGATCGGGATCGTCAATCTGCCCGAAAAGTGTCCCGCGCCGTTCATGTCGGCGTAGCCGCCGTACCTGACCGAAGCTACGTAATCGGCATGGGAAGGTCTGGGGACTGCCGAGTCGTGGTCGGACACGTTGACGTCCTTGTTCTTGAACACCACCGTGATCGGCGCGCCGTTGGTGACGCCGTCTGTGACTCCGCTGAGGATATGCGGGCGTTCCTCTTCCTTTCTTGCGGCGGTAAAGTTGATACTGCCCTGTCGGAGTTTCAGTCCCCTTTTGATCCTGTCCAGGTCTATCGTAACGCCTGCCGGAAAGCCGTGCAACGTGCCGCCGACGACTGCGCCGCGGCCTTCGCCGAACAATGAAAGTTTTAAATTGTTACCCCATACAGAGCCCATATTGCCTCCCTGCCCGTGCGGGCAAAAACGTCTGAAAAAGGAATAGGCTTCCTTTAAAAATTATTATAACACATCGGACCTGTCCTTGCAATTCAAAAAAAATTCGGGCGTTACCGCCCGAATCGTCGTTGCTTTTTCGTATAGACCGCTTTGCCGCCTGCTACCGCCGGCTATTTGATCAGCTGCGACAGAGCGTCGTGGATACTCTTTTCCATGGCTTGTTTGCCGTATTCGTCCGCGGCGGCTTTGTTCTTTATGCCGTGAGTCAGAC
>DVNF01000071.1 GCA_018714575.1 Candidatus Stercoripulliclostridium merdigallinarum | reverse complement strand
TCCCAAGCCTTTACCGCCGGGAATATTCCTTTTAACTTCGACCGCAAAGCGCTTGTCAGAGGCGAAGAATTTTCTGACCGCGTTCAAAGCGCGGATCACGTTATCGCGAGGATATTCCGCTCCGTCGGAATAAACTACGCAATCCGCATCCGAAAAACGGATCGTCACCTCGTCGAACAGCGGCGCGCGCATGATCACGCTTTCCAAAGTATGGTACCCCGATCTTCTACCGGTAATATTCAAAGCAAGATTGATTTTAGCCCATCCTCTTTCGGTGACAGAACCGGAATTTTTTTCCATATATCAATTATATAATAAAATTAAATATAAATCAATACGCAATAAGCGTGCAAACAAAACTTTTTAATAGGATATAATAAACGCGCCTAAACGGCTGAAAACGGCATAAACGGCGCGCGTTTGGCAATAATAGCCGTATGAGAAGTGCCTTAAACGTGGGATCCACCGCCCAAACGATGGAAAGATTAAACAAATTGAAAGGTCAGCCTTTGGTAGTCAAAGTCAACCGCGGCAGAAACAAGATCGAACGCTACGAAGGCGAGATTGAATCGACTTATCCTAAAGTATTTACGGTGCGATTGACTGACGGAGGTTTGTCAAGTTTCACATACGCCGACGTTTTGGCGAAAAACATTCTGTTCCTGAAAAGAAAAATTTAATTTCGGGAATATCCCCCGAAACCCCCGAATATCATTAGGTATAAAACTCGAGGGGGTTTTCGAATGTACGTCAAATGCGACAGCGTCTTAAAATCCGAGCCCGTCCAATTATATATCGATACCGAAATCGAACCGGCGGGCGCAAAAAGCATCGTTTCAGTCCTGGTAAAAGCTTGGGCGGAAGCACCTTTTAATCGCCCTAACGAAATAACGACTACGTTAAACATCGAATATTACGTAGTTTATGTTACCGAAAGCGGCATACAATTCCTGAACGACCATAAATCGGAAAGCGTCAGGATCCCGTTTAACGGCGTAAAGGAAGATTGCTTTTCCTTCGTCCGACCCGTCATCGTCGGCAGCGAATATCGCGGCACCGAAAAGCTGAAGATACGCGTCATGCCCGAACTGGTCGGATACGCCATAGTGCCGTCAGGATTCGAAACGGCGGAAGCCGACGGTCTGGAAGTAAAACGCGAGGATATTACCGTATTTTCGGCAATACCCGTTCCCAACACGGAAATCGTATATTCCGGCGAAGCGGTATTGGATTCGGAAATGTCCGACATTCTGGCGTCGCAATCTACCGTAAGCGTCGAATCGGTATCCATAGCTACTGATATAATGCATATTTCAGGCAAGGTTACCACCTACGTTCAATATCTGAAAGAAGGTAAGATCATGGGCGGAACGATCGTTACTCCGTTTGACGAGGACGTCCTGGCAAAGGGTATCGTCGACGGCGCGGTAGCAGTACCTTTTGCCGAACCGCAAGGCGAAGTCACCACGTTGTCGGACGGATCGGTAAAGGTCGAAGGAGTCATTTCCGTAAAAGGCTTTGCGTATATCCCCGCAACCTACTCCGTCGTTACCGACGCTTATTCGTTGACAAAAGACCTGAATTTAAAGTTCTGCGAAGCCGAAATAAAAGAAAACGTCTGCATCTCCTACGACAAGTCTAAATTCTTCGGTTCGGTGCGCGAAGACAGCTTTGCCCCCGCCTGTATCGCCGCATTGGCTGCGCCCGGGATAACCGCGCTGAACTATTCCGGAATGAAACCGATAAAAGCCGAAGGTATCGTCGGCGCGCAGCTGATCGCCGAAGACGTCGCCGGCACCCCGTTCGGTATCACGGCGGAAATTCCTTTCAGAACGGAATGTTATCCGTTGAACGAATGTCCCGGTACAGTCAGCGTATACGCCAATATCGCCGATTATCAAGCCAGGCTGAGACAAGGCGGTACGATTGAATTGTCCGGCGAGATCGGCATAAAGGTGCTGTCCGAATCCACGGAACTTATAAAATACCTGTGCGACTACGAAGAGGTCGGCGACAAAGAATTATCCGACGCGCCTATCGTGACGTTGTACATCGTAGGAAAGGACGAAACGCTGTTCGACGTCGCAAAGGCATTGAACGCCGACGTGGGCAGGTTAAGGGAATTGAACCCCGAGATCGGCGCGGAAGTTGCCGAAGGCGACAAGGTGATTTACTTCGAAAACTAAGGTTTTGTTGCCGGGTTACAAAATAAGTCTGTGACTTTATCGTTACAAAACGAACGGATACAAAATAACAGCGCCCCACCGGGGGCGCTGTCGTTTCGTAACGTTTTAAATAAAATTATGCCTGTATGATTTGTATGATTTATTTATCGGCTTTTAATTTTACCGTAATTTTAGCTTCGCGGATATCGTAGACGTTTTCGGCGTCGGGATCGGCGACCTTGCACAATTCGGAAGCCAGAATATCCTGGGCTATTTTTTCGGAGTATTTGGCAATAGCCGCTTTTGCGAATTCGTCGTCGGTATCGATGTCGGCAAAGATGCGTTGTTCGACGGCAAAGCCGGCGTCCTTACGCAGTACCTGTATCAGACGGATCAATTCTCTGACCAAGCCTTCGGCTTGCAATTCGTCGTCCAACGACGTATCCAGTGCCAAGGCGATCTCCTGATCGGTTGCTACGACAAAGGATTCTTTGGAACGGAAATGCTTATCGAACAATTCTGCGCCCAAGCCTTTGAAATCGCCTATATCGACGCTACCCGCTTCGCGCATGGCGTTCAATGCGGCGTAGCCTCCTGCGTCCAAAGCGTCCACCAAGGTTTTCAGGCGTTGAGCTTCGCCCTTTAATTTCGCACCCGCGACCCTGAAGTTGACGGTAAAGTACACGTCGTTATACAGGGATTCGTCGGCAGTAAACACCACTTCTTTGATATTCAATTCGTCCTTTATGATGTCGACCAACGGAGCCGCTGCCGCCACTACCGATTCGGGAGCGTTGACGTACAGTAACTTCAACGGCTGTTTGACTTTGATTTGAGCTTCGTTACGCATTCTTTGCGCTGCGGCGATGATCCTGCGCGCGACCTCGGTTTCCTTCAGGACTTTTTCGTCTGCGGGAATGTCCATGGGTTCGGGATAGGAGCTGAGGTGCACCGATTCGGGGGCGTCCTTTTCGATTTCGCGTACCGTATTTTGATAAATGTAATCGGTCAGGAACGGCGTGATCGGAGCCATGATGCCCAACACCGCTTTGATAGCCGAATACAGCACGTGATAAGCGTTCATTTGATCGGCTTTGTCGGTGGACTTCCAGAAGCGTTTTCTGTTGATACGGATATACCAATTCGAAACGTCGTCTACGAACACCTCGAATTCCTTTACAAGCGCGGGGTGACGGAAGGTTTCCATTGCGCTCTTTGCAAACTTTATAAAAGCGTTCGTGCGTTGCAACAGCCATTTATCCGAATGTTTCAAGGTCGAGTAATCGATCTTGTGATTTTCTATATCGGGATTATCGATAGAAGCGTACAGGTTAAAGAACACATAGATATTCCAAAAACCTAAAATTTTCCTTCTGGCTTCGTCGGCAAGCGAATAACCGAACCTGACGTCGGAAGCTATCGGATTGGACATAAACAAATACCTGATCGTATCCGCGCCCATCTTTTCGGCGGCTTCGTCGAAACGGATCATGTAGCCCGTTTTAGAGAACTTTCCGCCGTCTTCCTTTATGACCGAAGAG
>DVNF01000070.1 GCA_018714575.1 Candidatus Stercoripulliclostridium merdigallinarum | reverse complement strand
TTAAACGATTTTTATACGGATCGGCGCATACTGCGGTATGCGCTTTTTCGTGCGAACGGGCACATATACAATAGGCGATTAAGCGGATTAAGCCTGAAAACGCGGTTAAAATGCATTAAAAATATTATAATAAAATAATAAAAAATATTTGATTTATATTTTCGGGCATGGTATCATATTTAAAGCCATAACACACTCGTTCGGAGTTCGGGGCAGTTGCCTATACGGTCGCCTCGGGCGTTGAAGGGCGGGGAGGATCAAAAACAAGGAGGTTATTTTTAAATGGCAGTTGTCACAATGAAGCAGCTTTTGGAAGCAGGCGTTCACTTTGGTCACCAGACTAAAAAATGGAACCCGAAAATGGCGAAGTACATCTATGACGCGCGTAACGAAATCCACATCATAGACCTTCAGCTGACCGTTGACCTTATCGAGGAGGCTTATAAGTTCATTCATAAAGTCGCATCCGAAGGTAAAAGCGTACTGTTCGTCGGTAAGAAAAAACAAGCTCAGGAAGCTATTAAGTCCGAAGCCGAACGTTGCGGTATGTTCTATATGAACCAAAGATGGTTGGGCGGTACTTTGACCAATTTCCAGACTATCAGAACTCGTATCGACAAGCTGAATAAGCTGAATCAAATGGAAGCTATCGGCGAATTCGAATTGCTTCCCAAGAAAGAAGTTATCAAATTAAAAGCCGAAAGAGATACCCTGGAGAAAAACCTTGGCGGTATCAAGAATATGCGTACATTGCCCGGCGCGTTGTTTGTCGTCGACCTCAGGATCGAGCACATCGCCGTAAAAGAAGCCAGAGCTTTGGGTATTCCGATCGTAGGTTTGGTCGATACTAACTGCGATCCCGATTTGGTCGATTACGTTATCCCCGGCAACGACGACGCTATCCGTGCCGTCAAATTGATCGCTTCTATCATCGCGGACGCAGTCGTCGCGGCAAAGGAAGGCGTTGAATATCTGCCCTCCGCCGAAGCCGACGAAGAACCCGTAAAAGAAGTTGCAGCCGAAGAAATTTTTGCAGATTCCGCCGAAACCGCAGACTCTGCCGATCAACAGTAATTGTTAAGGAGCATATAATTATGGCATTCACAGCTAAAGACGTTCAAGATTTAAGACAACGCACCGGCGCCGGCATGATGGATTGCAAACATGCCTTGGAAGCTACCGACGGCAACGCCGAAAAAGCTATCGAATGGTTGAGGGAAAAGGGTATCGCCACAGCCGCTAAAAAGGCAGGCAGGATCGCTTCGCAGGGCGTAGTCGATTCCTATATCCACATGGGCGGTAAGATCGGCGTATTGGTCGAAGTAAACTGCGAAACCGACTTTGTCGCAAAGGGCGAAGGCTTCTTGGCATTCGTTCACGACATCGCGTTGCAAATCGCCGCCGCGAAACCGTTGTACGTTTCCAAGGAAGAAGTTCCCGCCGACGTAGTCGAGCACGAAAAAGCCATTGCCAGGGCGCAAATCGACAACGACCCCAAAATGGCAAACAAGCCCGAGCAAGTCAAAGAAAAGATCGTCGAAGGAAAATTGGAAACTTACTACAAAGAAAACGTTCTGTTGGAACAGGCTTTCGTAAAAGAACCCTCCATGCAGATCAAGCAACTGGTCATCGAATGCACCGCAAAATGCGGCGAAAAAGTTTCGATCCGCCGTTTCACTCGTTATGAAATGGGCGAAGGCTTGGAAAAGAAAGTCGACAATTTTGCCGAAGAAATCAACGCGGCAGTCGCCAGCATGAAAAAATAATTTAAAAGGAACGCCTTAAGCGTTCCTTTTTTTTAGGCGTTGGAGATTAAAATGGAAGTAAAATATAAAAGGGTATTGATAAAACTGTCCGGCGAAGCGTTAGCCGGTAAAACCGGATTCGGTTTGGATAACGACGTTGTTGCAGGCGTTGTAAAGGAATTGAAAGCCGTACACGATATGGGCGTCGATATAGGCGTAGTGGTCGGCGCGGGCAACTTCTGGCGCGGCAGACAAGGTACTGACATGGACAGAGCTACTGCCGATTACATGGGAATGCTGGCAACCGTGCTGAATTGCCTGGCGTTACAGGACGCTTTGGAAAGAGAGGGCGTTCATACGCGCGTACAAACGGCGTTGCAGATCACTCAGGTTGCCGAACCGTATATTATCAGAAAAGCCATACGCCACCTGGAGAAAGGCAGAGTCGTCATCTTCGGCTGCGGCACCGGTAACCCTTATTTTACTACGGATACCGCGGCAGCGTTGCGCGCGGCTGAAATAAAAGCCGATTGCCTGTTGTTGGCTAAAAACGTCGACGGAATATACGATTCCGACCCGAAAATCAATCCCGATGCCAAAAAGTTCGACAGAATATCCGCTATGGAATTTATCGCAAGGGGTTTGACGGCTATGGATACCACCGCGGTCAGCCTGTGTATGACCAATAAAATTCCGGTAATCGCTTTCGGATTGAACGAACCGGATAGTATTCGTCGCGTCGTTTCCGGTGAAAACCTTGGTACGATAATAGATTAAGGAATTAAATAAACCTGTCAAATTTTCGCCCTCGAATAAATTTCGGGGGCAATTTTTTTCTTAAAATTTAAATTACAGGATATTTTGCATTTTTTTTCGTAATTGACATTACTATACGTTAATGCTAATATAAATACGTAAAAAGGAATTGCGATATGAAAAAAATATTTCTATTTGCTTTGTTTATTGCATCCATCCTGATTGTAGCAGCTATTTCGATAAGTTGCGTACCGCATTATACTTACGACAACCCGGAATACGTTTACGTTACTTCTTTGCACGGCGAAAGAATAGACTTACATATTCAGCCGGTTCAAAGGAATATATTAAAAACTTTTAACGGTGAACGGAATCTGTCGTTTTTCAACTCTTATGCCAAAAATCTTTCGGAAGTGTCCGAAGCATTGACTGCGGCGGATGAAAACAATCAATGCCGCATCGTAGACGATTATTTGTTGGTATACGATACGGAAAAAAGCGTTTCGGTATTAGTGGAATACGAATACGCTATAGAACAAAGGAGACCTTCCGAAGCCGACCCGAATGTCGACGAAACATACTTTGTGTATACGTATACGGTCCGCAATATGGGCGGATGGATATCGGACAGCGATTGTTTCATAATGATACCCGCACACTTAATAGATTACGCGTTGAAACCTACCGAATCTACCAGATTGTGCTATTATACCGTCAGTAAAGGAATAGGGTATCCTACAAAATATTCCTTAGATGATTTTAAGGAATTCTATGAATTTAACGGCTACGAAGTAGTTACGGAAGGGGATACTTTGACAATTACCGACCCCGCTCCGCGTAAACTTTCCGAAGAAGTTTATGCCGATTCCGACAAGGTACGACCGTACTCTTTGGAATTTACGTTGACTTTTACCCCCGGGTCGGTTACATTTAACGTTTAATCTTATAATGTCCTAAAAATGTTTAATATCGGTAGCTTTGGCTACCGATATTTTAATTTTATGGAATTGTCTGTACATCAATTTCGACGGTTGAGATCAGGGTTTTATAAAAGAAAAAATAGAAATAAACTCTTGAACGGCGCACTATTATATGCTAAAATATAAAAAAATAAATTTAGGAGCAGTTATGGCTAAATACGAAGTGGAAGAAGTGGCATTGGTCTTTGACGATCTGTCCGACAGAATATCTAAATCGATATCCAACCTTGCCGAGGAGCTAAGGGGCATGCGTGCCGGCAGAGCCAATCCGCATATATTAGATAAAATCACCGTTTCCTATTACGGTGTGGATACTCCTTTAAATCAAATCGCTAACATTACCGTACCCGAAGCCAGGCTTTTGGTTATAAACGTTTGGGATCAAAGCGCGCTGAAAAACGTCGAAAAGGCTATTATTGCCGCAAACGTCGGAATTTTCCCCACAAACGACGGTAAAGTGTTAAGGATGGTTTTCCCCGAACTGACCGAGGAAAGGAGAAAGCAGTTATCTAAAGACGTCAAGAATCTTGGCGAAGGGACAAAGGTCGCGTTAAGGAATATTCGCCGCGACGCCGTGGACGCGTTAAGATCCTTCAAAAAAGAGTCTGTGATCACCGAGGACGATTTGTACGGTTTGGAAAAAGACGTGGACAAAGCCGTTTCCGACGCTATCGCCGAAGTCGACAAACATTGCCGTGACAAAGAAGCCGAAATAATGTCGGTATAATGAAACATTTGGGGATCATTCCCGACGGTGCCGGCAGGTGGGCGGCTAAGCGTAATCTGCCGCGTGTAAACGGATATTATTTCGGGATCGAGGTAATGTCCGATTTTATTGACGCCGCCGACGAGTTGGGAATCAATTGTCTGTCTTTTTATTGCAGCAGCATAGAAAACATTGAACGGAGAGGGGAAGCGTATTCGCTTTCGCTCTCTTCCGTATACGTAGATTTTTTCGAAAAGAAGCTCAAGAAGATGGCGCTTTCCAGGGGATACAAGATTTGTTTTGCGGGGGATTTCAAAAAACTTTCTCCGGAATTGATGAGTTGTATTTCCAACCTGAACGCGTTGACTATAAACAACAGAAAGATGACCGTTGCGTTTGTCTTTGCTTACGACGGAATGGAAGAAGTAAAGGAAGCGTTTAATTACGTTTTTCAACAGAAGCTGTTGAACGCGGATTATACGGAAGCTACCATCGAGGAAGTTCAAAGGTATATGTATTCGGCGGCGTTGCCGCCGCTGGACGCCGTGATCAGGTACGGCGGAGTCAACAGGCTGTCGGGATATTTGCCGTTCAGCGCGGCATATGCGGAATTGTATTTTTTCGATAAACTCTTTCCCGACGCCGACAAAGGCGACGTATACGAAGTCGTAAAAAAATATAGGCTGACTAAACGAAATTTCGGAGGTTACCGTGAATAAAGTATTAAAACGCACTCTGACCGGTTTGATCCTGTTGGTGATTTTATTGGGATTTATTTTCTTGACCGGTTTGTGGGAAGGTAAAGGACAACCTTTTTTTGACGCGCTTTTGATTTTCGTCATGGCTTTTGCGACGTACGAAATGATAACCTGCGTCAAAGCCGGCGGTTATACGGTCACGGTTATACCGCTTTGTATAGCTATTGCCGCGTTATATCCGATGATCACGTTCTTTGGATATATCGGCTTTTTCGTGACTTTAGGCATAGCTTTGGTGCTTATTTTCTGCTTCTTTATTTTCGACGGCAGAGTGACTCTGAAAGATATGCTGATGAGCTCGTTTATATTGCTGTATCCGATAGCTCCGATAGGACTTGCGTTGGTAATGACGACTTCTTACGGAATGATCCCGTTGTTGGTTGCGGCAGCCGCCGCCATGTTATCGGACGCTATAGCTTATTATGCCGGGTCAGCGATAGGCGGAAAGAAAATTTTTCCTAAAATCAGTCCTAAAAAGACTTACGCAGGTTCGATTATAGGTTTACTTGGCGGCGCAGGCGGCGCTTTGATAGTGTATGCTTTGTTCGAGGTTTTGCCGTTACCGATCAATGACGCGGTAACTTTTGAAACCTTGCTGCCCGATACTTATATCTTGTTCTATTGCCTGGCGGGTACCGCCATTGCGGTCGTATCCGAAATCGGAGATTTGTTTGCCTCCAGAATCAAGCGCGAACTTGGAATAAAGGACTTTTCGCATGTTTTGGGTTCGCACGGCGGCTTGTTGGACAGATTGGACAGTATTATCTTTGCCATTATCTTTATGGCGATAGTTATGGCGTTTTTGGTATGAGTATTAATGTTGCGGTTTTAGGCGCCACGGGCTCGATAGGCAGGCAAACGCTGGAAGTTTTATCTGCGATGAAGGAGTACGGTGTAAGACCCGTGCTGTTGGCGTGTGCCTATAATTCTGCCGAGTTAATAAAAAAATACGGCGACAGGCGCGATATAACCGTAATTTCCGATAGAGGCTCCGGAATTGCCGCCGCCGCAAAGGAATATGTGGGGACCGATTTGTTAAACCGAGCCGAAACCTATGCGGGGATCGACGTCGTTATCAACGGAATAGGCGGACTATCCGGTGTGGGTCCGACGATAGCCGCGCTGAAAGCAGGTTGCAAATTGTTGACCGCGAACAAAGAATCGGTCGTAGCCTTCGGAAAACATATTACGGCATTGAAGGCGGAAACGAGGGGCATAATAACTCCCTTGGATTCCGAACATTCGGCAATTTTTCAATGTTTGTTGGGCGAGGATACAGATTCCGTTTCAAAATTGATATTAACGGCTTCGGGCGGCGCATTAAGGGATAAAAAGCGCGAGGAGATCGCAGAAACGAAAGCCGCTGATTGTTTAAAGCACCCGAATTGGAGTATGGGCGTCAAAGTGACGATAGATTCGGCGACTTTGATGAACAAAGGATTGGAGTTAATAGAAGCTCGCAATCTGTTCGGCATTAACGAAGTCGATATTAAGATCCACCGTCAATCCGTTGTTCACGGTGCGGCGGCGTTTAAGGACGGCAGTTTAAAAATCTATGCCTCCAAACCCGACATGAGAATACCGATTGCTTACGCTTTGTCTATGCCAAAAAGGTACAAATTGCCTTTTTCCGAGGAAATCGGCTTGGAAGCCGTCAACGGCTTTACGTATACGGAGCCTGATACCGATAGGTTTCCTTGTCTGAAGCTTGCGAAAGTTGCCGCCGATTACGGTACGGACAGGGCGGGAGCCGTACTGACTGCCGCAGACGAAGCCGCGGTAAACGCTTATTTACGTGACGAAATCGATTTTTACGGAGTTTCGGAATTGATCGAGAAAGCGTTGGAGCGATTTGCAACCGGTCCGGAAATAGCGGACGTGTATCAACTGCATAGTATTACCGACGAGGTCAAAGAATATATTCTAGAGAGTATCGGAGGCGGTAATTAATGTTGTCAGCTACCTTTGCGTCCGTAATGGAAACCATCGGATTTATTATATTGGGATTGTTGATGCTGATGTTTATGGTCGTTGTCCATGAGCTGGGGCATTACACGGCGGGAAAACTGTTAGGATTTAAGATCACCGAATTCGGTATCGGCTTCGGCCCCGCAATTTTTAAAAAGAAAAATAAAAAGACGGGAGAAGTTTTTTCCGTTCGTCCGATACCGTTGGGCGGCTTTTGTTCGTTCGAAGGTGAAGACGACGCGGAAAATCAATCGGAAGGAGCGTTTGAAAAACAGCCTCCGTGGAAGCGGTTGATAGTACTGTTTTCGGGCGCTTTTGCAAACTTGATCTCGGGTTGGCTGATAATCGTTATTTTCTTTTCGGCTTACGGACAAATTTTACCTTCTATCCGCAACGTACACGCCGATTCTGCAAATATAGGAGTGTTGGAACAGGGCGACGTGTTTTTATCCGTCGACGGCAAAACTTTGAATATACTGACTACGGAGGATTATAACGACGCTTTTTCCACCGAAGCCGATTCGGTGGAAGTCGTGGTGCTCCGCGACGGCAAACGCGTAAAGCTTACTTTGACTAAATCGACTTGTATATCCGGGGTTTATGACGAAAACGGCAACTTTATACCCGAATACGACGAGGAAACAGGGGAGCCTGAAAGCTATTACGGCTTTGGATTTACATCTGTTTTAGGAGCGGTTAAACTGCCTTTCGGCTTGGCGTTGGGGCGTTCATTTTCCTTCATGTTCTTCCTGGTGTATAAGATCCTTGCGATTCTGGGCAGCCTGATCACGGGAAACCTTGCGTTCAATAACGTCGGCGGTCCAGTAACTACCATCACCGTTATGGCGGAAGCGGCTTCGGGCGGTTGGCAAACTTTGATGTACGTCATGAGCTTGGTTTCGGCGAACCTTGCCGTTATGAATCTGTTGCCTTTGCCGGCGTTGGACGGATCAAGAATGGTTTTCTGCCTGATAGAATGGATATTCAAAAAACCCGTAAACAAAAAAGTCGAGGCCGCTATTCACTCGATCGGCTTTGTCTGTCTTTTGCTGTTTGCGATATTTGCCGACATATTCAGGTTCGCTACAACTTGATAAACAGATAACTTGACAACCGGATAAAATTGAAGGTACTTATGAAAAAAATCAAAAAAAGCGTGTTCGTAAAAGATATTCAAATCGGAGGCGGAGCCCCCGTTTCCGTGCAATCGATGACGAATACCGATACCGAAAATATAGCTGAAACTTTAAACTGCGTAAACAGATTGCACGACGCGGGCGCCGAATTGGTCAGAATTTCGGTGCCGTCGGTGAAAGCAGCCGAAGCTTTAAAAGAAATCATTCGTCTTTCGCCCGTTCCGATAATCGCGGACGTGCATTTCGATCCGAAATTAGCTCTGTTGTCCATTGATGCGGGAGTGCATAAACTGCGCTTAAACCCGTCTAATATTCCGAAAACCGCATTGAAAGACATTGCTCGCGCCGCAAAAGAAAGGCATATTCCTATCCGAGTAGGCGTAAACGAAGGCTCGGTCAAAGCCGACTGCACTCCGCAAAAGCTTGCCGAACTTTGCGTGGATACGGCAAAGGCTTTGGAGGACGCAGGCACGGACGAATTGGTTTTGGCGGTAAAGTCTTCCGACATCAAAAAAACCGTATTGGCATACAGGGAATTGGATAAGATCTCCGATTATCCTTTGCATATCGGATTGACGGAAGCCGGGACCGAAAACTTCGGTTCGGTAAAATCCGCAATCGCGGTAGGCGCATTGTTGGTTGACGGCATAGGCGATACGCTTAGGATCTCTCTTGCGGGCGATCCGGTAAAAGAGGTTAGCTGGGGCATAAAGATACTGCGTGCCGCGGGAGTCAGAAAGGATTATATCGAAGTCATTGCCTGTCCTACTTGTGCAAGGACGAACATAGACGTTCACGCTTATGCCGAAAAAGTCGAAGAAATGACGACAAAGTACAATAAGCCGTTGAAAATTGCCGTCATGGGTTGTGCGGTAAACGGTATCGGCGAAAGCCGAGGCGCGCAGATAGGCGTTTGCGGCGGAAAGGAAAGGTCGTTGCTGTTTAAAGACGGAAAACCGTTCAAAGAAGTAGACAATTCCGATGTGTTAGCCGAATTATTGCGTCTTACGGAGGAAAAACTTGGACAATAATCCTTTCATGTATTTAATAAACGAGGCGTTGTTCGATAACGAGCGTATTTTCAAATTCTCCGGAGCTCAATTAAACGGGGACAATTTGACGATAACGTTTTTGGTGCGCGCCGAAGATTATCATAAACTTACTTCCGAATTACAGGATAAAGTAGAAGGTATAGTTAAGGAAATTGTTCCGTCGACTTTTTATGTCAATATAGTTTACAAGAAAACTTTTACCGAAGAAAAATATTTGCTTTCGCTGATAAACGGCTATTTTTATGACAAAAGCAGTATACTGTTTTCTAAACTTTCGGAAGACAGAATAACTTTTGATTTATCTCCCGGATTAGTCAAAGTCAGGATCGGCTTACCGCCGGACGCTTTCGGTTATGCTGCCGCCAACGAATTTGAAAAGGGGCTTGCGGACTATTTGGACGGCTTGATAATGGAAGACGCCGAAGTTGAGTTGTTCAGGGACGGGAACGAATCGGACGTGCCTATCGTAAAAGTACATAGGATCACCCGAGCCGAAGGCAGTACCAGGTTAGTCAACGTCAAAGTTAAAATTCCGATTATCGGTAACGTTTCCAAAAAACCGCAGTATCTGGCGGACGCGATAAAGCGCGAAGCCGAATCCGTGACCGTATGCGGTTCGGTAATAAATCCTCAAATTTTGAATACGAAACAGGGGAAACCTTTCTTTAAATTTTCTATTACCGATACGACGGGAACGTTGGAATGCGTATATTTTACTCGGTTCGAAAAACGTATCAAGGACTTGGAAAGTTACTTTTTCGAAGGTGCAAACGTCGCGGTCGAAGGTCGTATGAGTATGAACGACCATACTGCCAGAATGTCGCTGATGGTAAAAAACGCCGTTGTATGCGATATAGACTACAGCTCTATTAATACCGAAGTCAAGCCTGCGCCCATTCCGGAGGAATATATAAAAATCTTTCCTAAACCCTATGTCGAATTGGCGCAATCGGATATGTTTTCCGACGATTCCGAGTTGCCGGCTTCGTTAAAAGGACGCTTTGTGGTATTCGATCTGGAAACGACGGGATTGAATTTCGCGGAAGATAAGATCATCGAGATCGGTGCCGTTTCCGTAGTTGACGGAGTCATCAAAGAGACATTCCAAACTTTTGTAAATCCCGGAATGCATATACCCGAAAGCGCCTCTAAAGTCAATCAGATTTACGATTCCGACGTCGAAGGTGCCCCGACTATCGACAACGTTTTCTCCGATTTTTATCTTTTTACGCGGAATGCAAAATTGGTAGGGCATAACGTCGAAGGCTTTGACGAGATCTTTATTAAGCGCGCCGGTTCCGAATTGGGATACAAATTCGAAAACGAGATCATAGATACTTTACCGCTGTCGCGCAGGATAATCCCCGGACTTAGGAAATATAAGTTGGAATCGCTGTGCGAATATTTCGGGATTACCAACGAACGCGCGCACCGTGCATACGAAGACGCCGCCGCTACCGCAAAAGTGTTTATAGCTTTGATGAAAAAGGCAGCTAAAAACAATAAATAAAGCGTCATTTTTTCCCAAGTAAGTTAATCAAAATTGAAAATTCGGTGAACGATCTGACCTAATTATTGACTTTTATATACGCGCAATATAAAATTTTAAATGGGTGAAATTGATGCGGAAAATACTTATTGCGCTGTTGGTATTGACATTCGTGGCATTGATTGCCGTAGGATGCACTACCGCCAGGGGCACCAAGTTTATAATTTCATTTAATTCTAACGGTGGCACCGACGTCGGCAATATCGTTTTGGATGCCGGCGATTCTTTGACGCTACCGCCTCCGCCCACAAAAGACGGCTATGTATTCCTGGGTTGGTTCAACGATTCGGAATGTACCAGACCTTTGTTGCTGGACAGGTTTCACGCGACCTCCAACATGACTTTATTTGCCGGTTGGGAATCTGTAGAAACCTATCCCCATTTGATAACTATCGCGCCTGCCGACGGCGGGACCGTAACTTTGTCTATGCCGGATATAACCGATTCTCGCGCCCCGATGGGCACCGAAATCAGGTTAAAAGTAACTCCGCTTAGCGGCTTTGAATGTATCTCCGTTACCGCTGTAGGTAAAACGCAAAACATCTCCGTTCCCGGAGTCGACGGAATATATGTTTTTTCGATGCCGGCGGAACCGGTCACCGTTTACGCTGTATTCGATTATGCGTCCAAAAACATAACCGTTTCGGACAGTACGTTAAACGGCACGGTTTTATTGTCCCAGGATACTGCCAGATTCGGCGATACGGTTTCCTTTTCGTTTATCCCCGATTACGGTTACCGCTCGATCGGCGCAGAAGTCAGCTATGTGGTTAACGGCATAACTACACCCGTGGAAGTTAAAAACGGTACGTTTACGATGCCCAACGCCAATGTAGTCGTAACGGGGCTGTTCGAAGCGATCGATTATTCCACCAAGTTTGAAATAAACGTCGTCAAATCCGAAGGCGGTGAAATCGTCGTCGGAAAAGATTCTGCCGCCGCAGGCGAATATATATATTATTACGTCGTTCCCGACGAGGGCTTTTTACTGACAGGAGTTTACGTTAACTGCGGCGACAGATCGGAAATCAGCCACGACGGCTTTTTCGTGATGCCCGAAGGAGACGTCACGATGACCGCTTCCTTTGTCCCCGACGGCTTTGTAAATATCGACAGATACGAATTGGAGTTTGCCGACTGCGATGGCATGGGCACAGTTCAAACGGTTTCCGATAAAACAAAGTTTGCGGCAGGGGAAAAGGTGGTTTTGAATATAACTCCCGCAGCGGGATATATGGCTCAAGGCATTGTCGTAAACGGCACTTATTTTGAAAATATAGGTGACGAATACTACTTCTTTATGCCTCCGTCCAAAGCCTTTGTCAGCGTTGATTTCCGCTTTACCGGCTATCCTATAACGGTTACGGGCGACGAAAACGCCGAGGTTTACCTTTCGGATGACCGTGGAATAGAAGGCGAAGTAATAAAATTTTCGGTTTCCCCGGACGACGGCTATGCCGTAAGAATAAGCGTTTATTCAGAGAACGAGCAAATACCGTTTACAGCGACCGATATATACGAATACATGTTCGTTATGTCGGAAGCTGAAGTTTGTATCGATGTCGATACCTATCCTGCCGAAGACCGCTCTGTAACCGTTGAGGCGGAGGGTAACGGAGAAATTATAGTTTCGGACACCGCAAAATGCGGAGAAGCGGTGGAAATAGATTATAACGCTGTTTCGGGATACGATCTCAGGTCCGTTGAAGTTACCGCTAACGGCGAAAGCGTTCAAGTGTTTGACAACGCTTTCGTAATGCCCGATTCGGACGTGACGATAACGGCTGAATTCGGAGCGATTTATTACTTAAACGGCTATGACGATCAAAATTTGACTATAACTCCTTCGGAATACGTGGCTTTCGACGGCGACACGGTATTTTTTGATATTGACGTACACGGCTTCCGTAAAAACAACTCCACTGCTTCACAGATAGATCCTTATACCGTGCAGTTTTCTTTGGAAGTCGTTTCGTCTGAAGGCAATGTTCCGTTGGAAGAAATTACATATTCGGGCGAGAACACTTCGGTGACTTTGAATTTGTCGGAAGCGGCAATTCCCGGTTCCACGATCATGGTAGCTTATAACGGTCAATCCAATAACATCGTAAATTTGTCTACGGCAAAAATCAGCTACTCCGCATCGACTGAGGGCGGCACGGTATCTGCCAATTATAATTCCGAATCCAACGTCCCGGTTAATTCGGAGGTCATGCTGACGATCGTCCCCGACGACGGATATAAGCTGTCCCGACTTGTATTTAAAAATTTGACCGACGGCGAGGAATACGAGGGTAGGGCGTTATTCAGAATGCCGGATTACGATTTACAGATTGTCGCTGAATTTTCTGCCGAACAAACGTTACCCGTTACGCCCGAAGAAATTTATACTCAAAGGAAAGACGAATTTATCGCGGCAGGGTTCGACATAGAATTGTCGCGCAGTGCGGCGGAGCTTTCCGAAGAATGGAAAGGTTATACGCTTTCCGGTTATTTGCGCGGAGCCGTTTCGGTAAAAAGCGACATTGCGTTCGATTTCTATTTGCTGTACGTCGATTCGCTGTCTACGGTCGCGCCGGTTTCGCAGACATCGGGAACATTGTTACATAAGATTTATCCGGAAGCCGAACTGGATTGCTATATTCACTACAATACCATAGCGTTCGCTTTGAACGGCGATGCGGAAACGGGATATCAAATGCTGAAATACGGTATAATTTCCGATGAAAACTTCATTTATTATCGCCGCGGCGATCAAACTTTGGGAGTTTTGTCGTATATCGGTAATTCGCCTTACGTTTCCATACCCGATTCCGTAAACGGGTGCCGAGTCGCATTTATAAACCGCTTTGCCTTTTCCGGAAACGAGTATATAAAGACCATTGACTTCGGCGCAGTCACCGAAATCGACGATTACGCTTTTGACGGAGTTACCGGAGTCAGATATTTCGATCTGGGATTCGTTACGGAAATAGGCGTAGGAGCATTTAAAAACACTCGCGCCCGCCGCTTTGACGTGGCTGCGGGGAACAGGTACTTCGAGGTCGACGAATACGGAGTATTATACAGATTGACGGTTTTAAGTAACCGTATATTGGAAGCATACCCCGCCGCGGCAGAAAATACGTCCTACACATTGCACGCACACACGATGGGTATTGCCGATTACGCTTTTTACGGCGCCGAAAATCTGATGACCTTCAGATATCTTGGCAGTCTTACCGCAATAGGTGATTACGCTTTCTGTAACGCTTTAAAATTGGAAAGGATCATTCACAGTGCCGATAGTACTTCAGACAAAATCGCCGATTTTTCCGACAGCATATGTAATGTAGAAACCATAGGCGCCGGAGCTTTTAAAGGTACTGCCGTTTCGTCTTTCGATTTAGGAAAAATAAAATACATCGGTTCCGAAGCGATCGTCTTTGACGGCACTCAAAACGTAACGGTGTTTTTAAATCGTTCGGAACTGATAGCTGCAGCGGATGAACCTGTTGCCGTTACGGCGCCGTCCGATACCGAATATACTCTTTCGCTGTACGGCGGCAACTTGACCGACCAATATAAATCCTCCGCCGCGTTCGCTTATTTAAGTCAATATTTCGTAGAATAAATAGCTTTTTTAAATTATTGTTGACTTACAAATTAAAATTTTAAGTCCCGTCAGGGGCTTTTATTTTTGTTCTAAACTCATATCCGCACTACTGCTTTCATAGGATATTTTATAGAAGCGCACGAAAGGCATTTTTCGCGGAGTGCACCCATATTCCGCAAATATTCGCAACTGCCTTGGCGTTAATATGGAGGTAGCGGATGATGATCCCGATAGTTATTAAAAAACGCACATTGATAGCAGTAATCGTCATTATAGCCATACTTACGGCAGTTATATTGGGAGTCAGTCTCGGAACAGGTTCTGCCGAAGTCGGCGCTAAGAACAGAAAAGTTCCCGTATATTCCGTTCAAACCTCGGAAAAAAAGGTTGCATTGACATTTGACGCGGCGTGGGGAGCCGATCAAACCGTAAAGATCATGGACGCTGTCGAAAAGTACGGATTTAAATGCACTTTCTTTTTAACGGGCTTTTGGATAGACGAAAACCCCGAACTTGTAAAGGAAATCGCTTCGCGAGGGCACTTGATAGGAAACCACTCCGAATCGCATAAGCACCTGAACGAAGTAGCCGACTTGAACGCCGAAATCGACGCGGTAAACGCAGAGATCAACACTTTAACGGGCGCTTCGCCCAAATATTTCAGGGCGCCGTTCGGAGAATACGACAACAATATGATGTCGACGCTGGAATCTAAGGGAATGCAGGGCGTTCAGTGGAGTATCGATTCTTTGGATTGGAAAGGCTTATCCGCAGCGGAAATTGCCGAAAGAGTGGTAAACGACTTGGAGCCCGGGGACATCGTTTTGATGCACAACGCTTCCGATCACATCGTCGAAGCGCTGCCGTTGATACTGCTGTCAATTCAAAATAAGGGACTTACCGCAGTTCGCTTGGATGAAATGCTGTATTCGGAAAACTATACGGTCAACTCGCAAGGCATACAAATTCAAAATCAATAAGAAAAATTATAGGAGTTAAGGATGAACAATTCGATTCTGAAAAACCCGGTTTGCCGCAACCATTCTGTGACGATCAGCGGCACGGTAACAAAAGACATAGCCTTTTCGCACACGGCTTACGGAGAAAACTTTTACGAAACGTTCGTTGCCGTAAAACGGATGTCCGAACAAATCGACCTTGTGCCGATAACCGTTTCGGAACAAATGCTGAACGCCTACGGCAACATATTTAAAGGCGACGAAATAGAGGTTATCGGGCAATTTCGCAGCGTAAATAAGCTGATAAACGGTCGTTCCAAATTGGTGCTGTCGGTCTTTACCAAAGAACTGATCAGAAATCCCGAAAGAATGAACGTAAACGAAATAGAGCTGATCGGTTACGTATGTAAACCTACCGTCTACAGGATCACGCCCTTTAAGCGTGAAATAGCCGACGTATTGATAGCGGTAAACCGCGCCTATCATAAATCCGATTACATTCCGTGTATCACATGGGGTAAAAACGCCAAATTTGCGGCAGGATTGGAAGTCGGGGATAAAATATACGCTTTCGGCAGAATTCAATCCAGGGACTATAAAAAAAGATTCGAGGACGGCACGGAAGAGATCCGAACCGCATACGAAGTCAGTATCACCGCAATAGGTTATTATGCCGGCGATTCATTCGGCGACGGCGACGTAATGACGGGAGGTTGAGCTTTTGTAAATCATAACATTTTACCTAAACTTGAAATATTGTTTTCAAAGATATATAATTTAACCATGGAAAAATTGATTGAAAACCTGAACGATTTTTTAGGTAAAGTAGCAGAGGCAAAAGCGCGCTATTCGGTAAACAGAGATATTCATATCGTTGCGGCAGGCAAATTCCGCACCGTACCGGAGCTGACAACGGTATTTTCTACCGGAAAGATCGACGCGATCGGCGAAAACAGGGTACAGGAATTCCGCGACAAATATACTCCCGACTTAACGTGGGACATAATCGGTCAGCTACAGACCAACAAAGTAAAATACGTAATAGGAAAGGTCAGACTGATCCAATCATTGGACAGATTAAACCTTGCGGACGAAATACAGCGAGTCGCCGCGGCTCGCGGGGTAGTGCAGCAATGCCTGATCGAAATCAATTCGGGATCCGAAGAAAGTAAAGGCGGCATCGAAGCCGAGGATCTGTCCGAGTTTGTAAAACGCCTTTCCGATTATCCGAACATCAAACTTCGCGGAGTTATGGCGGTTGCGCCCAGAGGCATTGCCGAGGATAAATTGATAGGGTGTTTTTCAAAAGCACGCGACGCATTTTTATCCATCTGCGACGTTCCCGATTTCGATATTCTGTCCATGGGCATGAGCGAAGATTTTCCTATCGCGATAAAATGCGGTTCAAATCTGCTAAGACCAGGCAGGATACTGTTCGACGGAGCGTCGAGTATTATTAAATAAGGCACAATTTAGAATACATGAACTATATAAAAATGCTGAAAACAGGTGAAATACCGTCAAAAAAGAGGAAAAAACTTCCGCTTTCCGAATATGACAGATATGCAATCGCAAACAGGCGCGTTTCGGCTAAAGCAGACAATGAAATAGTGCTTAGCGCGCCCGTTTCGGCGTCCGAAGTAGAATCGATGATAGACGAATTTCGCATGGGAAACAGCATTCTGGTTTCATTTTCAAAACTCGGTTCTGTCGAATACACCAGGATATTGGACGCCATGTCGGGAGCCTTGAACGCTTTGGGCGGAAACGTCGTCAATATATCCGACAGACTGTATTTGTTTGCGGTAAAGGACGCCAAAATAATTTGTAAAATAGGTTGAAGCTTTTTTCGTTGTAAACTTTATATAAAACATATAAAACGGTTGCGATTTGGTGTTCTGCGCTTGATAAAAAGGGTTTAATTGTTGTATAATCGGTTTATGAAAAGAAAATTTTCGGATAAATTGATATATAAGAACCCTAAGACTACCGTTTTGGTGATTTTGTTCGAGCTTTTCTGGGTCGGTGTATATCTTGCGGTCGATCTGTTGACTAAACATTTTATTTATATGCCGATAGCGGCAGGCGCCGAAGATATTACGATATGGAAAGGCGTTTTAAAATTGGTTGCGGTGGAGAATACGGG
>DVNF01000069.1 GCA_018714575.1 Candidatus Stercoripulliclostridium merdigallinarum | reverse complement strand
GCTAAAGACTCAGGACGCGGTAGACGAATTCAAGATAAGAATTTCGGGCTACGTCCGCAGTTACCGCCACGGCGACAAAGTGATTCTACACGCGGGCGATGAGATCGAAGCGACTTCGTCGGACGTCATTCTGGCATAATTTGACATGATCGGACTTTAACGGATATTATGGATAAACTACATAAAGATATAAAAAAATATGCGATACTTTCGGTAATCTTTACCGCCTTTTTCCCTATCGGAGCGATAATGCTGGGCGTAGGACTTTCGATGAAAACTCCGGGGCTATGGGGCACCGGCATAGGTTTTTTGGTCCTTGGCTTTTACGGAGCTCCCAGCTGTTGGGCGGTGGCGTTCGCGCCGACAAAGGCTTTGGAAAAAGTGGTGAACGCCGTAAACAACCAACACTTGTATACGGTAAACGAGATAGCGGCGCAATTAGGTTGCCGTGAAAGAACGGTGCGCGACCAGCTGGATATATGTTTCAGGCGCGGCTACCTGCCGCAATACAAACGTAACGGCGACCATATCGAAGCCAACTTCAACCGCGATATTCTCAGCGCCGTCCATGCCGCGGAATGTCCTAACTGTGGCGCCAAATACACCTTCGCGCCCGACGATCCCCGTTGCCCCTACTGCGGTTCGCCCGTTCCCGCTAAACCCGATAACCGATAGATCCCACGTTACCACATAAACAACTAAACAGCGATAGTTTCCTATTGAAACGCATAAAAAAACCGGAAGCCGATCGGCTTCCGATTTTTTTGTATCATTACATTAAATGTTTTAAATTTTATTCCTTTATTATTCCTTTTCTGCGGTTTCCGCGACTTCTACGACTTCGGCTGCCGCGACTTCGGAAACGGTTTCGGTTGCAGCTTCTGTTGTAGCTTCGGTTTCGGCGGCGTTGGCTTCCATGCCTTTACGCGAAGCGCCGATCTTTTTGATAGTATTCAGAATAACCGCAAAGCCCTTTTCAAAGACGTCGATTTCCAATCTGTCGGAAACGTCGTTAAAGGTGTGATAATAGTCGGAGATCGTCGGGTTTTGGGCGGCAAAGGTCACCGTCTTTATGCCTGCGCGGCAGAACGGAGTCGAATCGCAACCGCCTGCGGGATTGACGATTTCGTTGACTTTTTCACCGGTTTCCGCGATGGATTCCTTTATCATTTCTATCAGACCGCGATCGAATTTGGTGAATTGCCAAGGATCGCCTTTGACCGCGGAAAAGTGTCCGGGATCGGAAATAGAATCGACGTTCAGAACGTAGGTGTTATCCTTATCCATTTCCGCCTTGTGCGCTTTGACGTACGCCAGCGAGCCTTTCAGCCCCGATTCTTCGGCGGCAAAGCCGATGTTTACCAATTTCATGCCTTCGGGCATTTCTTCGGGATGTTCCTTGAAATACTTCATCACCATCATGTTCAACGCGATACCGCTGAGGTTGTCCATGGCTCCGGGCGAAGCTTCGGTTTTGTCCTGGGTCAGGTAGTGGCTGACAAAGAAGAATCCCGGCAAGAATGCTACCGGCAAAACGTATGTAACGATAGATACCGTCCACGGATCGTCGAACACGTCGAACCTGTTCAGCACGGCGATCAGGCCGAGGACTATCATGGCGATTGCGCCGAAGATACCGTAAGCCGTCTTTACGATCGCGGTCGCGGGATTCTTTGCGGCAAGTTTCCAACACCAGCTGGAATCATAGTGCGCGCCTAAAAACACCGTATAATCGGATTTACCGTTCGTCGGAGGCAGTTCGGTAATTATATTCGTCGATTTGGCTTTTTTAAAGCAGAAATCCCATATTCCGGTATAAACCACGATCTGGGTCAGAACAAATACCATTATCCCTATGTATCCTACCATCGCTATGATTTCGGCACCGAAATAATAAGGTATCAACAACAGCGCGGCTACCCAGCCCAATTTATTTATCGCTCCGATGCTGGCTTCCGGCGCGTAAATAAAGCTTTCGGTAGCGGCTTTCAGACCCAATCTGTTGTCGATTTCGGAAACCAGCTTTTTACAAGCGGCTTTTTCCTCGTCCGAGCCGGGAAGTCTGGGACCGTCGGCTTCGATGGTCTTTACGATATCCATCGCTTCCTCTGCATATTTTCTGTACATATATCCTCTCCTTTTGAGTTGTCTGTCTGACTATTTATATAATTTTAGGATCCACATTCCTGTATTTATTCCGCGGTACCCACCCTGATTGCCGCCTTTTAGTCGTCGGCAGTTTCGGGCGCCTTCCATTCGATCTCGCTGCCTGCCGGCAATTTTACGGGATCGGGGATCGGTAAGCCGTGATTTAAACGGAAATTTTCCTCTACCAAGATGTTGACCTTGCAAGAATACTTCACATCCTTGAAATAAAAGCGGTTGACCCTGTTGTCTATCGTCAGGTCGACGGCTTCGTAATTCTTATGGACTAAGGTAAATTGATTATACAAAGGCACTTCGATAACGACTTCCCGATCGTCGGCGTATTTTTTACCTTTGAATCCGATACGCTCGCGGTCCATATAGAATTCGCCTTCGCCCATATCGTTATAGTTGTGGTTATCGTCGCATTGCGCCCACACCGCAGGATAAGATACGCGGAAATTCTTATCAGCCAATTCCCTGCGTGCCGATTCCCTTTCGAAATCGTACCACAGATCTATTCTGTCAAAGGTGACGGACCCGTCCTCCGGGGTAAATTTACCGTATTCGTCATAGGAAACGGTATTCGAACATTTTTCGCAGACGATATGGTGATCGGTAGACACCGTTTCGTACTCCGCGCCGCATTTAGGGCACTTATACAATATGTAATGGATACCCAAAGCAGGATGTTTCGATTTGTACCGCAGGTGGTTTTCCTGTTGGTACAACGGGTCGTTAAAGGTAAATTTCTCTTTTAATACCTCGTGTATCTCCTTTGCCGATTTCGCCTTTAATTCCTCTGCCGTAAACAGCAGTTCCGATTTGTTTGTCACCAAACCGCGTTTAAATCCCGAATACCACCTGGGTTTCGAACAATAGCCTCCGTAGTTATGCATGAATACCACGTCCGCGCCGATCAGCTTTAAAAACTTTGCCAGACTTTCGGGCAGATAGAACAGGTTCTTGCCGTCCAGAGTAAACTTGCCTTCCGGGAACAACGCCAGGGACAAGCCTTTATCCACGGCGCGTTTCATCGTGCGGATCGATCCCAGATCCATTTCGAATTGATTTATCGGTATCAGCCCCAAAGCCTCTCTGAAAGGTTTCAACTTCTTCCAAGTAAACACGTCCCTGCCGCAAACGATATTCAGTCTTACGGGGAACATGGAAATAGCCATCATCGCTATATCCATATAGCAACTGTGCGTACCCAACACGACGAAAGGACCTTTACGCTCTTTTATAGCGGGGTCGCGGACAAAGCGTCCTTTTATAATGATTTTTGCCAGCAGTTTAAACAGCGGTACCAAGATCCAATACAGGAATCCCGACGGTCTGCGCGGCTCGAAGTGGTTGTCGTTTTTCGGCGATTTTTCCATGATTACCTACTTTTCGTATGGGTTATTTTAAGTTTTCGGGGTTCAGACATTCCAATTCGGGCAGAACGAACCTACCGTCTTTTCTGATTAAAACGTCGTCGAAATAAATTTCGCCGCCGCCGTATTCGGGCGTTTGGATCAACACCAGATCCCAATGCACCGCGGAAGAATTTCCGTTATAAGCGTCGTCATAACAGCTGCCGGGGGTAAAGTGTATGGATCCGGAGATCTTTTCGTCGAACAGAATATCGCCCATGGCTTTCGTAACGTAGGGGTTGACTCCGATAGCAAATTCGCCCACATACCTTGCGCCCTCGTCGGTATCGAAGATACGGTTGGCGCCGGCGGTATCGTTTGCGGTGGCAGATACGATCTTGCCGTCTTTGAACTCCAGGCGAACGTCCTTGAACTCAAAGCCGTTTTCTACGGAAGGCGTGTTGTAATGGATATAGCCGTTTACGGAATCTCTGACGGGAGCGGAGTAGATTTCGCCGTCGGGGATATTCCTTTGTCCCGAACATTTTATCGCGCCGATACCTTTTATGC
>DVNF01000068.1 GCA_018714575.1 Candidatus Stercoripulliclostridium merdigallinarum | reverse complement strand
TTGGCGGCAATAAAAAACTATCCGAACCCACTGTTCTGTAAAGTGGTATTCGGATAATTCCATTTTGGTGCCGAAGGCGGGACTTGAACCCGCACGAGGTCATCCCTCAGCGGATTTTGAGTCCGCCGCGTCTGCCATTCCACCACTTCGGCAAATTCAGTTCTTATGTATATTACCATATCGGAATTTAAATTGCAAGATTTTTAAAGACTTATTTTTTATTTTCTGAACGATTTTTTTAAAGCCCTTTTCCGCCCTGTATTATCATAAAAACCGTTATTCCCTTACATGTTTTTGCGTTTAGCCTTTCGAATTCGGCTTCTATATCAAATTGCCCCTTCGACAGCCGCGGAAAAAGGACGGTTTTTACGCCGTCCTTTTCCCGAAATCAATAAATACGACTTGGAGGTCCACTGTCTATCGGTTGTTTTGTGTCTCAGCAGGTACGCTCTCCGCGCGGTTTGCTTTGTCGTATCCGTGTTTTGCCGCGGAACACTTTCCGGCATGCGGACAGCCGGCACATCCGCAACATCCTTTTTTGCCGCGCTTTTTCGCTACTATCGACGAGATCGCGACTCCGACTACAACTGCCGCTGCGGCTATTATAATTACTATTTCCGTTGCGCCCATTTAAGACCTCTTTTTAAGAGATATTTTCGGTAGTTTTATGTTTTTTAATTTACCTTTGTTGTATAACACCGTCAGTGTTATCGCGACCGCCCATACGGCAAGCCATATAAATAACGTCCACCACCATTCTCCGATAAGGTACACCATCGAAGATACGATATATGACGTCACCACCCAAAAGATAATGGTGTAGTTGAATTTTTTCTTTGACGGCATTTCGGCTTTTGCCGTGGCTACCGCCGCGAAGCAAGGTATGGTCAGCATATTGAAAGCTATAAACGCTATCAATGCGGGCACCCCTATCCCCGTTGCGGAGATCATCTGCGCCACCGAGTCCACGCCTTCCAAAGCCTCGTCGGCGACAAAGCCCGAAGTAATGCATGCCGCCAGCGTGCCGAAAGTGGCTATGACGTTTTCTTTGGCGATCAGTCCGGTTATAGCGGCTACGACAAAAACCCAGCCCCAATCGTTTAATTGCGAACCGAATCCGATCGGAGTAAACAACGGTCGTATCAGCTGACCGATACCGGCAAGTATGCTTTCGTTCATCTGTTCGTCCGCCAAGAATTTCCAATTGAACGAGAAATGGCTGATGAACCAAATGACTATAGTAGAAGCCAAAATTATAGTGAAAGCCTTTTTTATAAAATGCTTGGTTTTATCCCAAAGCAACATAACAAGGCTCCTGAATTGCGGAGTACGGTAGCTGGGAAGCTCCATTATGAACGGAGGCGCCTCACCTTTCATCGTAGTGTTACGCATTATCAAAACCGCCGCTATCGCAACCGCGATACCCAGAACGTACATGCCGTAAGTTATCAGATCCGCGTTGCCCAATCCCGTAATTTGAGCAATGCCTCCGGCGACCGCAGTCAGGATCGGCAATTTGGCTCCGCAACTGAAAAAGGGTATGACTCTGATCGTAGCCAATCTTTCGTTTTCGTCAGCCAGCGTCCTGGTATTTACCATGGCGGGAACCGAACAACCGAAACCCATTATCATCGGCATGAAAGCTCTGCCGGATAATCCGAATCTACGGAATATCCTATCCAAAATAAACGCAACTCTTGCCATATACCCCGTGTCTTCCAGAATCGAGAAGAACAGGAACAGCACCAATATCTGCGGCAAAAAGCTGATTACCGCGAACAAGCCGCCGAATATGCCGTCTACCACCAGACCCGTTGCCCAATCGGCAACACCACCCGCCGCCATGGCGTCGCCGATAGCATCGGAGATCGAAGACGTGGCTAGGTCTACCAGATTGAATAAAATAACTCCGGGAGAATTGATGCCGCCGTCGCCGAACACGCCTTCGAAAGCCGTGCCGGGAAGCGATACCCAGCCTTCGGGTAGCGCCGCGCCGATCCATAACAGATCTTCCGAAAAAGTCAGATGGAACACGGCGAAAAGTATTACCAAAAATATCGGGATACCCCATACCTTATGGGTCAAAACGCGGTCGATTTTGTCCGATTTCGACAGCTTTTCTTTTTCCGATTTGTGCTTTTTCGTCAATACCGACGAATAATTATGAGCTATGTATTTGTACCGTGAATCCGCGACGATAGCTTCGAAATCCGATCCGAAGACGTCGTCACTGAAAGTTTTTTTGAATTCTTCCACCATGCCTGCGGACTTCGGATGCATTTTGACTTCCAATTCGTCCATTTCCGCAAGCTTTATCGCGTGGAATAACGCGTTATCTACTCCCGCCCCTTCCAACGCTATTTTACAATCGCCTATCAGGTGGGTCAGTTTGCCGCCTTCCAATACCGTAGTCCCCTTCCTGGGGTGTTTCGAAACTTCGAACCCGCGGCGCATCAGTTCTTCTATACCTTGGTTTTTCAAAGCGGAAATTTTTACTACCGGCAGCCCTATCTTGGATTCCAGCTTTGCCGCGTCTATGCTGTCGCCCGCCTTTTCGACTTCGTCTATCATATTCAACGCCACAATGACGGGAACGTCTATTTCCATCAGCTGGGTCGTCAGATACAGGTTCCTTTCCAGGTTCGTCGCGTCAACGATGTTTATCACGCAATCGGGCTTTTCATCCAATATATAGTTTCTGGATATAACTTCCTCCGGCGTGTACGGCGACAAAGAATAAATTCCCGGCAAATCGATTATGCCGACGGGTTCGGAAAGCTTCTTATATACTCCCTCCCTTTTATCGACGGTGACACCGGGCCAATTCCCTACATGCGCCGTAGAACCCGTCAACAGATTAAACAATGTGGTCTTTCCGGAATTCGGATTTCCCGCAAGAGCAAATTTTTTCATCACTTCACCTCCATCATAACGCATTCGGCTTCGACTTTTCTAAGGGTGAGTTCATACCCTCTTAAGGTCACTTCGACGGGATCGCCAAGCGGCGCGCGCTTCCTAAGGTAGACCTCTGCGCCCGGGGTCAATCCCATGTCGAACAGCCTGCGTCTTACGACGCCTTCGCCCGAAACGGTTCTTACGATCCCCGTTTCGCCTACGTTAAACTCGCTGAGTTTTTTGTACATCTTCGTTCCTCCGATTATTGGCTTCATAACTTCCCCTCATAGCCTGTTCAAATTTTTTTAACGGTAAAGCCTATGCCTGCACGACAAAGATCTTCGACGCCAGTCCCGAATCCAACGCCAACCGCGTTGCTTTTATCAATACGATCACGGAAGATCCGGAGTTTAATATCTGCAGCTCCGAATTTATCGTGATGCCCAAATTTTCCAAATGTTTTTTGGTTTTGTCGTCTGCCATGATCTTTATTACTTTCAAAGCCCTCTCGACGGGGGCAAATATTAACGGCATATCTCTCCTTTAACATATTCCGCCTGCGGCGAAAATATGAAATATCATTCACATTTGTCTAAATTATACTCCGCCTCCATAGCCGTGTCAAGAAAAAATATGAATTATTTTTCATATTTTATTCGTTGCCTTTTTTTACCTCTTAATATATAATTAAAATATTGATTCAATATAATAAAGGCGGCTAAAGTATGGCAAAAACGGTGCGGGAACCCAGGCAGGAACGTTCCATAGAAAAGAAAAACAGAATTATTCAGGCTGGCTACGAGCTGTTTTCCGATATGGGTTATCACGAAACGAACACTGCATTGATAGCAAAGCGCGCCGGCGTGTCTACCGGCATAGTTTACGGATATTTCCGCGACAAAAAGGATATACTGCGCGAAGTGACTGCCATTTATATGGATAAAATCACAGCACCGATTTTAAAGCTGTTATTGGAAATCAAATCGTCGTCCGACGCCCTAAACAGTATCCCTGCCGTTTTGGATATAGTATTGACGGCGCACAAAGAAAACTCCGGAATGCACGAAGCGTTACATTCGTTGACCCATACCGATCCCGAAATAAACGCTGTATTTATTGCGTTCGAGGACGAAATTACGTTGAAAATCGCCTCCAGGCTGACCGAACTGGGCGTTTTGAACGAGGACGCCAATGAAAAAGTGCACTTTGCCATGGATATTTTGCAATCTTTTGCTCACGAATACGTTTTCGATCATCACGAATATATCGATTACGAAAGAATGAAAGCTTTGGTAATTCAAACTTTAACGGCATTGATGGGTCTGAAACACGCTTAAATTCCTGAAAATCGACTTTAAAAGCATTGTTAATTGACTTTTACCGGCGCGTAACTTATAATATCCCTATGAAAAAAAGTACGGAGGCGGGCGTCCCGCAATTTTTGCAATATCTGGTTGAACGCGACATTCCCGAAGCGGAGTTTACCACGGCTTACGCGGAAGACTCCGGTGTGCCCCTGAAGTGGACCAGGGACGTCCCTATCGCAAAAACCACGTTTAAAATGCGCCGCGAAACGGCAAAGCTGAGAGAGTCCAACGACTATACCGCCAGAAGGATCGCGCTGATGAAACAGCGAAACGAACAACAACGCAGAAAAGTCGAAAACGCAAAGGACGTTCGTGAAATTTTATCGGAAAATCAACCGCTGATAAAGGAAGCTCAACGTACCGCCGCGTTAAAACAGGACGAAAACGCTTTAAACGCCGAATACCGCAAAATTACAGACAGAAAATAACAGTATTTCCCCATAGAGGCATCATGAAACTATCCGAAACATCTAAAAACAGACTGTGTTGGTCCTTTGAAATCTTTCCGCCGAAACCTACTTCCGACGTTTCGGTCATGGAAAAGACGATTGCGGAGCTGGCAGCGCTAAAACCCGATTTTATATCCGTGACCTGCTCTGCAGGCGGTTCCGGTAACTCCAGAACGGCAGAGGTCGCGGGATTGCTGAAAAATAAATACGGCGTCGAACCTATCGCTCATATTACCTGCATCAATTCCGACAAACACGAAATTGCCGCCGAGCTTGAAAAGTTGGACGGCATGGGCATAGAAAACGTGTTGGCTTTGCGCGGCGACAGGATCCCCGGCGCGGACAACGGCGCTTTCCGCCACGCAAACGAGTTGGTAGAGTTTATAAAAAGCATAAAACCTCATTTCGATATCGCAGGCGCCTGCTATCCCGAAACTCACCCCGAAAGCCCCTCCTTGGAATACGACCTGGAATATTTGAAATTAAAAGTCGATTCGGGCGTTACTCACCTGATCACCCAGCTGTTTTTCGATAACGAGGACTTTTTCCGATTCAGGGAAAGATGCCTTCGGCACGGCATAGACGTACCCATTCATGCCGGCATAATGCCGTTGGTAAAAAAGAGTAACGTTGACAGGATAATTGCTCTTTCGGGTGCTAAAATACCGAATAAGGTTTCCCGTATGATTGCAAAGTATTCGGACGATCCCGAATCGCTGATGCAGGCGGGATTGGCTTACGCCACCGACCAAGCCGCCGATTTGATCGCCGGCGGAGCCGAAGGCGTTCACGTTTACGTCATGAATAACCCCGTGGTCGCAAAGACGATCACAGACAATTTGTCCTCTATCCTTTCGTCTGATGAACGTTCCTGAGAGTGATATTTTAAGATATATCGGAGTAAAAATTCCCGACGAATCCATCGTAAAAAAAGTGGCGGAAGCGACCGACGCCGTTTTGAAAGTCGCCGAGCCCAAGGGCGTATATAAAAAGTTTGCCTATCGAAACGGAGTCTTAACCGATATAAACTACCGTTTGCAAGGTACGGATATAATTAAGCACCTGGGTAACGCCGACGAGGTCGTCGTAATGGCTGTGACCCTGGGTTTAAAAGTCGATATCGAAACGGCACGTTTGAACAAGATCTCCGAAACCCGAGCTTTTTTGTTCGACGCGGCGGCTTCCGCTGCAATCGAAGCCTTTGCCGACGAATTTACGGACGGCATAGCCGCGGAAATCGGATCCCCTGTCGGCGACAGATTTTCCCCCGGCTACGGCGATCTGCCGATCTCTATACAACGCGATATTCAAACCATGCTGTCTGCCGACACCAAAATAGGTTTGGCGGTAGAAAAAAATCATACCTTGATCCCGTTAAAATCTATTACGGCGATTGCTCCCGTAGGAGTCAAACGCTGTTTGCACCACGATTGCAAGAAGTGCAATAAAACCGATTGCGCTTTCAGAAAGGAGTAATATTCTATGGACTTTTTAAAAAAACTGAATGAAAGCGTTATCATTTTCGACGGAGCATTCGGCACCGAATTAGTGCGCAGAGCCATAAAAACCGCCGTCGTTCCAGAGCTGATAAATCTGACAGATCCCGCGGCGGTAGCCGCTATTCACGCCGATTACGTCCGCGCCGGAGCCGACGTAGTTACGACGAACACCTTCGGCGCGAATTATATAAAAGCCGGAAAAGATTCGGAAAATATTATTAAAGCCGCCGTCAAGATCGCCAGACAAGCCGCCGGCGATAAAGGCGATAAATTTGTGGCTTTGGATCTGGGACCTACCGGATTGATGTCCGAACCGATGGGCTCCACTACGTTTGAGGAATTTTACGAAGTCTATAAGTCCGCTGTTTTAAACGGCTCCGGCGCCGACGTCGTTTTGATAGAAACGATGTCCGACCTTACCGAAGCCAGGGCGGCGGCTTTGGCGGCAAAAGAAAACTGCTCTCTTCCCGTCATAGTGTCGATGACTTTCGACAGCAATATGCGAACCTTTACCGGAGTTTCCGTCGAATCGTTTATATATTCTATGTATTCGATCGCCGACGTTCTGGGCGTAAACTGTTCTTTAGGTCCGAAACAATTATTGCCGATAGTAGAACGTATCGCCGAAATTAGTCCTAAACCCGTCATCGTCCAAGCCAATGCAGGATTACCGGACGCAGACGGGAATTACAACGTAGGCGCAGAAGAATTCGCCGAATATGCCGACCTGTTCCAAAAAGCGGGAGCGTCGGTGATCGGAGGCTGTTGCGGTACTACTATGGAACACATCGCGGCTATTGCGAAAAAGATAGACAGGAAACCGATAAAAAGAAACGTCACAGTCCCCCCTGTCGTGTGCTCCGCATCTAGATGCGTACCTTTAAACGGCGTTAAAATCGTCGGTGAGCGCATCAATCCTACAGGCAAAAAAGCCGTAAAGGCGGCTTTGGCTTCCGGTGATTACGGCTACATCGCCGCGCAAGCCATCGAACAAGCCGAAGCCGGCGCCGATATCCTGGACGTCAACGCAGGAGTCCCCGGTATCGACGAGGGCGCCGCGATAGTAAAATTGATAAACCTGTTGGAGGGCGTGACCGAACTTCCGTTGCAGATAGATTCCACGGATCCCGCGGTATTGGAACGCGCGTTAAGGAGATATAACGGACGTGCCATCGTCAATTCCGTTTCCGGGGAACAACGTTCGCTGGATACCGTTTTGCCTTTGGTCAAAAAATACGGAAGTATGGTGATCGGGTTAACGATAGACGAAAAAGGGGTACCCAAATCGGCTGAAGAGCGTATCAGGATAGCCGAGAAAATAGTAACCGAGGCGGCTAAATATTCGATACCCTCATCGTCCGTTATAATCGATACGCTGACCCTGACCGCAGGCGCGGAACAAAGTCAGGCGGTCGAAACTTTGCGTGCGATCACCGAAGTCAAACGCCGTTTCGGCGTTAAAACCGTGTTGGGAGTGTCGAACATTTCTTTCGGACTGCCGCGCCGTCAAATTATCAATTCGGGCTTTTTGACAGCCGCTTTGTGGGCGGGGCTGGATCTGGCTATTATCAACCCGAACGTACCCGAAAATATACAATGTATAGACGCGTTCAATGTGCTGAGCATGGCTGACGTCGGAGCAAAAACTTATTCGGAAAAGTATGCCGCGACCGCTAACGGCTCGGCTCCCGCC
>DVNF01000067.1 GCA_018714575.1 Candidatus Stercoripulliclostridium merdigallinarum | reverse complement strand
CCTGATTACTCTGTCCTCCGCCGGCATGTAATTTTCGGCAGGGATTCCCGTAAAACTGCCGTCCGTAGTAACTACTACGGCTATGGTGGAATGTTCCTTTATGACCTTTTCCGTGCCAAGCTCCGCCGCGCGTTCAAAGGGCATCTTTTCTTCGCTCCAAGGCGTCGAGATCATTCTGGGTTCGTCGCCTTCCGCCGCTCCCAGCGCGCCCTCCACAAGGTATCCCACGCAATCTATCATGCGGATATTCGCCGTAGTGTTTCCGATGTTGACTCTTACGGCGGCGTTAGGTACGAACTTGGGTTCGGTGGTCATTATTGTCTTACCCGTAGCCGATTGCGGCAATTCGTCGATGGCTCTGCCCACGTCCTCGGCGTCTTGTATGTTAGGTATGACCGCTTGCTCCATGAAACGTTTTATAAACGTCGATTTGCCCGTTCTGACGGGACCTACCACGCCTATATAGACGTCTCCGCCCGTCCTGGATGCAATATCGGCATAAATATTGTATTCAGACATTTCCGTCCTCCTTTTTTTGTTTAAGTCTATGCCGAAACAATTCGGATTATGCCCGTTCGCAATGGACGTAACTGTCTTTACCATAAAAAAGCCTGCCGTTTAGGCAGGCTGAAATCAAAATATAGGAAATTTTTAAATTTGTTTTTCAAGGTAAGCTATCTTTGCCGCGGTAGCGAATATCTTTGTCGCTTCTATCAGTTCGGATATGGGCGGCAGCGACGGCGCTATCCTGACATTGGAATCTTTGGGGTCGCGCTTATAAGGATAGGTCGCGCCCGCACCCGTGAACACTACTCCCATCTGCCGTGCCAATTCGACCGTGCGTTTTGCGGTGCCTTCGTATAAGTCCACGGAAATAAAGTAACCGCCCGTAGGCTTCGTCCAAGTAGCTATTCCGGTACCGCCGAGTTCCTCTTCCAAAACTTCGGCAACGGCTTCGAATTTGGGACGAAGCAGTTCGGCATGCTTTTCCATCAGCTCGTATATGCCGGCTACGCTCTTCAGATAGCGGTAGTGCGCAAGTTGGCTGAGCTTATCGGGTCCGATGCTTTGGATATTCATGAACTTTTTGATCGCGGCGATATTTTTCTTGGAAGAATATATAAACGAAACGCCCGCGCCGGCAAAAGTGATCTTTGACGTCGATCCGAAGCCGTAGATCATGTCTTCGTTGCCGTACTTCTTTGCCAGATCCATTATGTTGGCTTGTTCTTCCTGTCCGTACAGCGCGTGGACCATATAAGCGTTATCCCACATCAACATGAAATCTTTTGCCGCGGGACGCATTTTTGCCAGCCTGTCGACGACAACGTCGGAATATATAACTCCCGTCGGGTTGGAATATTTAGGCACGTTCCACATTCCCTTTACGCCGGGGTCCTTTATAAGCTCTTCGACCTTATCCATATCGGGTCCGTCCGCCAACATCGGCACGTTTATCATTTCTATACCGAACAGCTCCGTCACCGAAAAATGCCTGTCGTATCCCGGAACGGGGCAGATCCATTTTATATTTCCCTGCCGGTTCCACGGCTGCTCGCCGGCAATACCGAATTGCATGGCGCGTTGAACGGCGTCGTACATCAGGTTAAGGCTTGCGTTGTACGCAACGATGATCTCGTCTTCCTCTACGCCGACCAATTCCGCAAACAGCTTCTTTATTTCCGGTATACCGTCGTTCAGCCCGTAGTTTCTGTAATCCTGCTTGCCGGCGAATCCGTATTTGGGATCCAATTCCATATATAAGGAGCTGCTGATATCCAACTGTTCTTTGGAAGGTTTTCCGCGGCTCATGTCCAATTTCAGACCTTTTGCGGCGTATTCCGCCATACGAAGTTGTTCCGCCTCCAATAGCTTGGCTTTTTCGGCTTTGTACAGTGTTAGATAGTTCATATTTATACCTCTGTATAGAAAGTCTATTTTGTGTTGACGACTCCGTCTTCTCCCCTTTGACGAACGGCGATCTTTATCGGCGTACCTGAAAAATCGAAACTTTTCCTGATACAATTTTCCAAATACCTCTTGTAAGAAAAGTGCATCAGTTTCGGATCGTTTACGAACAATACGAACGTGGGCGGTTTGATCCCCGTTTCGGTAACGTAAAATATCTTAAGGCGTTTACCGTTATGCGTAGGCGGCGGATTTACGGTTATGGCATCCCCGATTACGTCGTTCAGGAGCCCGGTTGCCACTCTTAGCGAAGTATGTTCGTAAACTTCGTCTACCAGGGAAAGTATGTTTTTCACCCTTTGCCCCGTCAGCGCGGAAATATATGCGACCTTAAAATAGTCCATAAATTTCAGCTCCTCTTTCAGTCCGTTTGTGATTCGGTTCATCGTGCCCGTATCCTTTTCGACGATGTCCCATTTGTTCATGACTATGACGCCGGGTTTACCCGATTCGTGTACCAGGCCTGCGATCTTTACGTCCTGTTCGGTCAGTCCTTCGGCGGCGTCGACTATTATCAACGCGACGTCGGCGCGGCGTATTGCCGAAATGCTCCTGACTACCGAATAATATTCCACGTCTTCGTCGACTCTGGACTTTTTCCTGATGCCTGCGGTATCTATCAACATATACTTTTTGCCGTCGCGCATAAACGGAGTATCTATCGCGTCGCGGGTCGTTCCCGGTATGTCGGAAACTATCACCCTTTCGTAACCCAGGATCCTGTTGACCAAAGAGGATTTGCCGGCGTTAGGCTTGCCCACCACGGCGATTTTGACGCATTCGTCCTCCGCTGTAGAGGATTCGGCAGGTTCCATATAACGGACTACTTCGTCCAACAAATCGCCCAGTCCCAGGCTCTGTTCTGCGGAAATCGCCACGGGATCGCCAATATTCAGTTCGTAAAAATCGTACATTGCCGACGAATCCCTGCCGTCGATTTTATTTACCGCCAGGACTATCGGCTTTTGCGTGCGCCTGAGTAAATTAGCTATGTCGTGGTCGCCCGGAGTCACCCCCGCCTTGCCGTCCGTAAAGAATATTATCACATCGGCTATGTCGATGGCAAGCTCTGCCTGGCGTTTTATGTGCTGCCACATTTTATCTTCGCTTTTCAATTCCATACCGCCGGTATCCACCAACGTAAAAGCGTGTCCGCACCATTCCACGTCGACGTATATTCTGTCACGGGTCACGCCGGGCATATCGTCTACTATCGACACTCTCCGCCCCGCCATCTTGTTAAAAAAGGTGGATTTTCCGACGTTAGGGCGACCTACGACGGCAACTATAGGCTTAGCCATTTTCGTATTCCTCCTCTGCCTTAAATACGCGCTTTGTCCGAATTCCGCGCAGTACGGGCTTTCCCTTAGTATCCTTCTTTTCGATCCTGATATCCTCGGTATCCACCGCGTGCAGTTCTCCGTCGGCGTCTTCGATAACGATCTTGTAAGGCTCCAACACCTTATCGGCGAACGTAACGGAGACGTTTTCGCCGTTCAGATCTATTATCCTAAGTCCTTTCCTGTTACGCTTCATCGGCGGGAATTCGGAAGCGATCACCCTCTTTCCCGTTCCCTTTTCCGTGATCACCAGAATTTCTCCCAGCGGCATCGGCACTTCGCCTCCGTCGCGGTCTACGATCTCGCAGTCTGCCTGCCCGGCGAATATCACTTTGCAACCGTCGTTCAGGTTCATTCCGATGACGCCTCCCGCTATTCTGCCCTGTTCCGGATAATCGTCCGTCAGCGAGTTTACGCATTGTCCGTCGGACGATACGAACAATATTGTCGTGTTCGGCACAACGACTTCGGCGCCTATCACGCGGTCGTCACCTTTCAAAGTCATGCCCTGATAAAAACTTTTGCCTATGACCATGGACGAAAACGAACTGCGTTTTACCATACCGTACATAGTGTATACGAAGATTTCCGAAGTCGGTATGTTTTCGGGATCGAAGGGAATTAACGCGACTGCGCGTTCGTCGGCGGGAGCTTCGCCGACTATGTCGGAAAGCTGTTCGCCCTTTTCCGTCCACTGTCTGTCGCGGACGGAAGTCGGATCGATCTTATAACAGTTTCCAAGGCTGCCGAACACCAAAGCCATATGCCCGGGAGCAAGCTCCTCCAACACGGTGTGTACGCTTTGTATACCGCCGGCGCCCGCTTCGCGGTTGGCGCCCAGATAGCTTCTGCCCGTCATGAATTTGACTCCGCCGTCGGCGGTGATTCCCGCTATCATTCGCTTTGCGGTGCGCTTTGTAGGATCGAACGGCTTTGTTTCGATGTCTTTTACGTCGCCGATTATCTTCGTCAAGCGCCTGGCGTTCGCTTCGTTTTTATAGCGGTCGCGGATCTCCTGCAATTCCCGACGGACGACTGCCGTCTGTTCGCGCACGGAATCCTTTATCTTCGTCAGCCGTTCAATATCGTTTTTCAGACCTTTTAATTCGTCGGTATACTTGCCGACGTCCAATTTGTTGATGTTGCCCAACTGTAAGCTTAAAATGGCTTCCGCCTGCACTTCGGACAAGGAATACCTTTCGCGCAGTCTGCCTTTGGCTTCCGTTCTGTTTGCCGACGAACGGATAAGGGCGATAACTTCGTCGATATCCGGAATGACTATCAAATAGCCTTCCAAAATTTCGGCGCGCTTTTTGGCTACGCCAAGTTCGTAGACGCTTCTGTTCTTTACTATCTGCTTTTGATAATTCAGGTAATATTCCAAAACCTTCTGCAAGCCCATCAAACGAGGTTTGCCGTCGGCTATCGCAACCATGTTCAGGTTGAAGGTCGATTGCAGATCCGTGTGCTTGTACAATGCGTCCAATATTTTTACGGCGTCTTCGCCCCGTTTCAGCTTTATGACTATGCGGATACCGCGTGTCGTTTCGTCGGAAATTTCCGTTATGTTCCCGAAAATATCCTTCTTCTTTTCGCGCAGCGAATATATCTTTTCGGTCAGACTGTTCGGGTTGACTCCGTAAGGAAGTTCGGTGATAACTATACTCTGTTTGTCGCCGTCGCCCTCTATGTCGGCGCGCCCCGAAAGCACAATCTTGCCTTTGCCGGTGCGGTAGGCTTCGATCAGTTCGTCGTTGCTGACCAAAAATCCGCCGGACGGAAAGTCGGGACCTTTGATATGGTTCATCAGCTCCTCCAGGGAGATCCTGGGGTTGTCCAAAGTCGCTATGCAACCGTCAATGACTTCGGTAAGATTATGCGTAGGTATGTTGGTTGCTAAACCTATAGCTATACCCTGCGCGCCGTTTACCAACAAATTCGGGAAACGCCCGGGTAACAAGTCGGGTTCGTCCAAAGTATCGTCGAAGTTCTTGTTCCATCGTACCGTGTTTTTGTCTATGTCGCGCAACAGCTCCATGCCCAAGGCGGCCATCTCGACTTCGGTATACCTCATGGCGGCGGGCGGATCGGTCAACGTGCCGAAGTTGCCCTGCCCCTTTATCAGCGGCATACGCATATTGAAATCCTGGGTCAGTCTGACCATGGCGTCGTAAATCGAGGAATCGCCGTGAGGATGATATTTACCCATGCAATCGCCGACGATACGCGCCGACTTTTTAAATCCGCCCTTCGGCTTCATATTCAGGTTATACATGGTGTACAGTATCCTGCGCTGAACGGGCTTCAATCCGTCCTCTACCCTGGGAAGCGCTCGGTCCAGAATGACGTGCTCGGAATATATCATCATGGATTCCGGCATTATCGATTCTATCGGTTTTTCGGTTATCGTACTTTCCAACTCAAGCGCGAGTTGTTTTACTTTGTCCTTTCTCATTTCTGACCTCCCAGCTTGGCTTGGAATGAGTCTACCTTATTGAAGTTGGCGTTCTCGTTAATAAATTCCTTCCTTCTGTCGGCGTTGTTGCCCATCAGCAAGGAGATTATTGCGTCGGCTTCGGCGGCGTCCTCTACAGTCACGCGGGTCAGCGTTCTGGTCTTCGGATTCAAAGTCGTTTCCCACAGTTGGTCGTCGTTCATTTCGCCCAAACCTTTATACCTTTGCAGGTTGTATTGTCCGCGCATCTCCGACAGGATCTTATCCAATTCCTGATCGTTATAAGCATACCTCGTTTCGCCCTTTTGCGTTATGCGGTACAACGGCGGCATCCCCAAATAAACGTGTCCTTCCGTAACCAGCTGTCGCATGTATCTATAAAAGAAAGTCAGCAGCAAACACCTGATGTGTTCGCCGTCATGGTCGGCGTCGGCAAGAATTATGATCTTATCGAATTTTAAATTTTTGATATTGAAGTCCTTGTCGAAGTCGGTGCCCAACGCGTAAATTATCGTGTTGATCTCCGCGTTTTGCAACATATCCGTTTTTTTGGATTTTTCGGTATTCAACGGTTTGCCGCGCAGAGCCAGAACGGCTTGGAAAGTTCTGTCC
>DVNF01000066.1 GCA_018714575.1 Candidatus Stercoripulliclostridium merdigallinarum | reverse complement strand
TCCCAAGGGAACGTAGGTGAATTGGCTGGCTATAGACGGAGCCACTACCGCATAGACTTTGTATTTGGTATTGTTTTCCGATTTTTTAATTATATCTATAACGTCCAGAATATACGATTTGTCTGAGATCGCTCCGAAGGGGCATTGGTAGACGCATGCGCCGCAGGAAATACATTTTGAGTTGTCTATCTGCGCCGACAGCGTGTCCGACATCGAAATGGCTTTTACCTTGCAGGAATTTTCGCAGGGACGTTTCAGATTTATGATCGCCGAATAAGGGCAGACCTTACTGCACATGCCGCATTCGACGCACTTCGTTTTATCGATATGCGCCTTTTGGTTGTGGTCGAAGGTGATGGCGCCTTTTTTACAAGCCGCTTCGCACCTGTGCGCCAAACAGCCGCGGCACGCCGTAGTCACCTCGTATCCGCCCGAGGGGCAGTCGTCGCAAGCTATATCGATAACTTCGATGACGTTGGGGTTTGTGGGGTCGCCGCCCATAGCCAATTTGACGCGCTCGTTCAAAATGGCGCGCTCTTTGTATACGCAACAACGCATCGTAGGCGTTTTCCCGGGCACTATCATCGCAGGTATGTCCAACAGCTTGTCGTACAACTTGTCCTGCCATGCAAAGCGCGCGACTTCGCGCAATACGCGATATTTTAAATACTGTACTTTGGTATCGAATCTGTTCATAGTTTGGTAGATATGACGGTGTTTCCGTAAATGTCCTTTATGGTTATCACACCGTTTTCAATGACCGCATAGGAGCGTGCGGCGCCCCCTTTCGGCATTGTGATCGATGCGACGTTGATAAATTTGGTTCCCGGTATTTCGGTCACCGCGTTTATATGAGTATGCCCGTAGATCACGTCGTCCGCATAGCCTACGGGCGGAGGCGCTGCGGGATTTATTCGGTGTCCGTGCGTGAACAGCACTTTTCTGCCGTCCAGATACATCAACCGCTTTTCTTCGAAAGTTTTACCCAGGACCATTTCATCGATTTCCGAATCACAGTTACCTTTTATGTATATTACGGGAACCGAAACCGAGGATAATATGCTGCATACCGATTTCGGAGAATATCCTGCCGGAGGGTCGTTCCTGGCGCCGGAATAGTTGACGTCGCCCAAGCTGACCGCCATGTCGGCGCGTTCGGATATTATCAATCCGGCGATTCGTTCAGCCGATTCGCAGGAACCGTGCAGATCGGTAAAGATCAATATTCTAGTCATAATAGACCTCGACGGTTTTACCCGCTTCTTTCAGATTTTTGGAAATGGTATCCACCAATTTTAATTTCATAGTAATGTCGATAGGCAACCCCTGATGAGCGGCGTTTATCGACTGACCGACGAAAAACTTTACGTGAGTCGCTTTTTCGAACAGCATATCCGCAAGTAACGAAGCTCCGTCGCGTTTAGTGAACGTCTTTGGCGTAAGGTCGGTATGCGAAAGATATTTTTCGCTAAGCTCTACCAATTTCCTCAGCGTCAGCACCCCTTCGGTAGTCAGATCTATTCCGTCTATATGTCCTATCGGAGGCACTTCCTTGTCGGGAAAGTCGAAATCGGCTTTGACCTTGGTGCCCAAATGTCTGGCGACTATCGTCGAAGACGTTCCGCCGCAAACTACTTTTTTGGCGTCGCCTTCCAAAAATCTTTCTATATAAAAATCGTCCTTCGATTTGTCCACCGGCGGTCCCACCATGATATTGACGTGAACGGCTTCGCGGATCCTGACTACGGCTACCGTGGTGTCGTCGCCGGGCTTATCCAAATACAGGTCGTTACATGCCGACGCCAACAGGCAAGCTACCGCCCTTGCGCTCATACCCGGCTTTAACGCCTTGTCCAGATACTCCATGACGTCCTTCCTAAGCCACCCGAAATTCAATATCATTCCGATTCCGGCATGAATGACTCCGTCCGACATGGTCACTATGTATTCGTCGGGCTTTAAATTTAGCTCGGTGATATATACGGTTTTCCCTTCGAATTTATGCGGAACTCGGTCGAAATTCATACATTTCCCGCCGCTGATGTATATAGCTTCGGGATTGTCGAATTCGAACATATACCCTTTGCCCTGCCTGTCTACGTGTATTACGGTAAACGTGGCGTAAGCTACGCCGCGTTCCTTGCATACAGGTAAGGTCTGTATTATCGTATCGACGCATTCTTCGATGGAAACGCCTCCCGACACCATGGTGCAAAGTATGGTGCTGGTCAGCGTGGACAGGATATTGGCTTTTACGCCGCTGCCCAATCCGTCGGCTAAAACCAGCGTGGTGAATTGACCGTCGTCGGTAACTTTGACGCGGTCGCCGCACAGCTCTTCGCCGGCTTTATTCAACGACGTATAACCGTTTTCCAGGTATAATTCCATCTGTTTCTATTCTTCCTTTTCCCCGGCAAGCGTGTTTTTCAGCTTTAACAGCGCCACCTTCGTTTCGGCTGTGGTTTCGCCCAATAACGAAGCTATTTCCTGCGCTACGCGCATCTGCTTTTTTATGACGGCGTCGGTGGTTTCCAACGTCTTTTCACGCACTTCGTCCAACTCTTTCGAATATTCCACCGCGTCGGTAACGTCTTTCAATACCGCAAACAAAGTCTTGTGCTCCGGTAACAAAATTATATTCATATCGACGTAGCGTTTGGATTCTTCGATATAAATCTTCTGCTTGTGCACGTCCTTTCCGCCGGAAACGGCTTGGAAAAATTCGGCGGCGTTTATCGATTCGTACAGATAAGTTCCCTTGGGATCGTCCAAATTTATGCCCAACAGCTTCCTTGCCAACGAATTCGATTCCGAAATCTTTAAATCGTAATCCATCATTATAATGCCGTTAGGACTGTTTTGAATGATCTCGTAGGACATCGATTCCGCCCTTTTCCTCATGTACGGAATGCACATTTCCAAATCGGCGTTGCCGTTCAATACGGCTATCGCCTTTTCGCGGCAGGTAGGATAACCGCAGGCGCCGCAATTCAATTCGTCCTCCGGTTTGAATTTGCCCGTCTTTGCCAATACGGCGCGAATGTCGCGTTCGCTGGGCACGACGTTGCCCAATGATATCCTGGGGTGCCCCTCGGCGTAATCGACTCCCATCGGATCGATATATCCGGGTTCGCCGCCCTTTAAGCTGTCCTGTGCGTATCTTCTGACGTCCTCGTTGGCTTTCAGCGAACCTTGGTTTTTGATTGTGGCGGGTCCGTTGATGCACGCGTATTCGCAGCAGTTTATTTCGATAAACATGCCTTCCAGCTTATCTATGTCCTCCAGGACGTCAAAGCTGCGCTTTACGCCGTCCACGGCAACGTATTCGTAATTTTGGGGTAAACGGTTGAAAGATTTAATGATACCGCGGCTGATCGGGTAGTATTTTGAACGGTTTTTAATATCTTCGTTGACGGGAATGGCTGCTATCGCGTTCAAATCTATGCCCTTTTCGTCGAACAAAGTTTTCAGCTCCGTAAAAGTCAGCACTGCCGAAATCAATCCCGATTCCCTGCCCTCGCGCTTTTTGGCGATGCACGGTCCGATAAAGACTATTTCCGCCTCGGGATAGCGTTTTTTTAACAATCTGGCGTGCGCCACCATGGGCGAAGCCACGGGCGCCAAATACTTCAACGCCTTGGGATAATACAGTTGGATCATGCGGTTTATAGCGGGACACGCCGAAGTAATAAAGTTTTTATACTCGCCCGTTTCCAACAGTTTTTCGTATTCCGCCGTCACGATATTCGCGCCGACTGCGGTTTCTTCCGCCATTTTAAAGCCCAATTTCCCCAAAGCTATGCCCATTACGGCGAAATCTTTTACGCCGAATGCCGAAACAAAGCTGGGAGCGACGGAAGCTATTACGGGCTTTCCCGACGCCAAAAGCGCCTCCACATCGCCTATTTCGCTGTGGACGCGCTTTGCGTTCTGGGGGCAGACTACGGTGCATTTTCCGCAGAGAATGCACCGGTCTGTTATAATTCTGGCCTCGTGATCGACGAATTTGATCGCCTTTACGGGGCACTCGCGCAGGCATTTGTAACAATCCCTGCAGCGAGAACCGGTAAAATCCAGGTATTGCATACGAATTCCTCCCCGGAAGGGTTTAAGTTATGCGTTCAATGCCTTGACTATAACGTCATCGAAGAACTCCTCTACCTTAGCGGGATCCACCGAATAAAATTGGTCGTTTACGGTGACGGATACTCCTTTTTCGGCGCACTTGCCCATGCAAAACGCACCTGCCAGCTCTACGTCTTCGCCCAAATTTTTACGCTTGACGATGTATTGCAACTCTTCGACAACCTGCCTGGAACCTTTCAGGTGGCAGGAACTTCCGATACATACGGTGACTTTTACCATATCCTTCTCCTATATCCTTTTTATTCGTAATCGACGACGTCGATCCAGTGCATCAGGAATTCGCGTTCGTTCTTCTTGCCTTTTACCAGCTGCGAAGCCGCGACTATCGGTATCCATTTTTGTACGTACTGCTTTGCGGTATCCGCTTTTTCGCAGAACAGGTTCAGGTACTTTTCGGCGCCCTCTATGTCGCCCGCCAACCAGAACAGCAAATATGTCCTGGCTACGTCGGCGGAAGCGTTACCTTGGGTGGCGTGCGACCAGTCCAAAATGTACGGCGTGCCGTCCGGTTTAATGATGATGTTGGACGGGTTGAAATCGCCGTGGCAGACTTTGTCGTGCTTCGGCATGCCGTCCAACCTGGTATGCAGGTCGTAACGGGTGGTGGCAGAAAGATCGGCTTGAGAAATCTTCCTGTTCATCTTGTCCTTCAGCTTGTTCAGCAACGGGCACTTTTTGGAGTGAATTTCCATTTGCAGGTCTACGAAAAGATTCAGATACTCGTCTTTCTTTTCGGGATGCTCCTTCATCAGCTGTTCCAACGTCTTGCCTTCGATATATTCTAACACGATAGCCCATTTGCCGTCAATGGTAGTTACTTCCAGCAATTTCGGAATCTTCAATCCGGTTTCCTCTACGCGCGCCTGGTTCAAAGCTTCGTTCAATATATCGGCTTTGGAAAAGCTTTCGTCGAATAACTTGATGACTTTGTCCTCGTGACGGTAGATGGTCTTTGAGTTCCTGACAGCCAAGATCTTGTCTTTACCGAGTTCCATTTGGATTTACCTCCTGTTATTTTCCGTAATATGCGTTGAGGTACATTTGTTTGATCTCGCTCATCAGCGGGTACCTCGGGTTGGCGCCGGTGCACTGATCGTCGAACGCCTGCTCGACCATTTCGTCCAGGGTAGAAAGGAATTTTTCCTCGTCGATACCGTAATCTTTGATGGTCTTTTTGATGCCGACTTTTTCCTTTAACTCGTCCAAAGCCTTTATGAAGTTCTTGAGTTTTTCAGCGTCGTTCTTGCCCTTTATTCCAAGGTAATCGGCGACTTCGGCATACCTTGCCAGCGTGTGCGGGTAACCGTATTGCGGGAAAGTACCCATCTTTGTCGGAACTTCCGCGGCGTTGAAGCGCAACACTTCGTCTATCATCAAAGCGTTTGCTACGCCGTGCGGCAGGTGGTGGAACGCGCCAAGCTTATGCGCCATCGAGTGGCATACGCCCAGGAACGCGTTTGCAAAAGCCATACC
>DVNF01000065.1 GCA_018714575.1 Candidatus Stercoripulliclostridium merdigallinarum | reverse complement strand
CTCTGTCCGCCAAAAATTCGACGATCTTCCCGTATTTAGCGGGATCGAACGAGCGCAAAGTATCCTGTAACGAAGCTATTCCCGCCTTTATATCGGGCACCGTCAGCGCGATCAGCCCCGCCGCAGCTCCGGCGATCACGATCAATGTTATCGTCAACGACAACGCTCTTCTGACTTTATTCAATTTCGGCGAACCGAGCAGCGTTTTTTCCAACAACGATATCGGCGCGTTCAAAAAAATCGCCGTCAAAACGCCGACAAACACGGGATAGAACGCGTTTTTCAGCTTTTCCAATATCATTCCCGTTACTTCAAGTTCCAACCCCAGCAGTATCAACACCACCGCCGCCACCGCGATCAACAGCTTTTTCATAACCGCAGTATCTGTAATTCCGACTTTTTTTTGCGGAATTGTGCGGCATTATGCGTCGGATCCGCCCTTTATATCCGCAGCGCGCGAAAGCCGGCGGTAAGAACCGGTAATATATAGAATATAATTTTAATGCTTGAATTTTAAGCAAAGCTATTATATAATGTATATGCGTATATGCGTGCGCTTTTATAATAGTGCCCGTATTACGGGGACAGGAGGACAGATAATGGCTCAGGCACCGCTTGCGACAAACAAAATGTTTACGGCGAAATGGACGGAACGCGACGAAGCCGTCCTGGTCGATTTGCTAAAGCGTAAAATACACGAGATAAAGTGGGAGATCCACGAATCGGATTCCCCGTATACTCGCGCAAAACTGAGAAAAACGCGCGCGGAGTATAAAAAACTGTTGGACAAAGTAGAACGCGGCGATTACGACGCCAACATTCTTGCGGCAGAGTTGAAAACGCATTCCGAATACAATACCGTCCAACGCCAAAAACGCGAAAAAGCTTTGGGCAGGTATGCCGACGCGTATGCCGGCATCGATTTCGACTTCGAATCGTACTTTTCAAAGACGCGCTATTTCGGCGCGGCTTGCCCGTTGGTCATGCTGATACTGACCGTATTGCTGTTGGTGGCGCTGTTCCTCAGCTCCTTCCTGTCCGCGGACATGATCAATTCCGTCAACGACACTTTCTATTATTCCACCGGCATGCGTCTGTCGCTGACCTCTATCGCTTATATCCGCTTGGGACCCAACGAAATGGACTTCGAAGTCCCCAACGACGGCAACTGGCCGTCCGGCACCTATTACGATTCTTCCCAAGCCACCCCCCAAGGACAACAATGGCGGGATCCGGTTGAACAAACTTATCCCGATACCGTGTGGCTGTACGCGGATCTGAAGATGTCTTCCATCGACATCACCGTTTATGACGTCATCAAAGCCTTGTTCCGTACCCCGATGATGAGCGAAAACCGTATCGACGTCATCGAAAACCTGGACGAAATGCAAGGACCCAGCTGGTACTACGTCCGCTTTATCCGCGACCGCGCCGACGACATAGTCATCGAACGCGACGAGAACGGAGATCTGAACGGATTGAATATCGTCAGACATATCGCCACATACGGCACCATCGTATTCCTGGTCCTGACGATAGTTTTGTCCGCGATCGAATTGATAATGAATATCGGAAGGCTGTTCAGCTATACTTCCAGAAGGTTGCACGCTCTGCCGATATTTATCTTATTGTGTATCCTGCTGACGGCGTTCTGCCCCGCGTTCATCGAATTGGATTCGCTGACGGCGGAAGGCGTACAGACGGCGTTTACCAATTACTTCTCCACGAATTGGGACTACTTTATTACCGCGGAATTGGTCGACGCGTCCGGCGCTGCCGTAGCGACCCCCGCCTTGACCTGTATCAACCTGTTGTTCCCGATATTGGCGGTGATCCCCTTTGTCGTGGCGTTGATGCCGTTGGTGTTCCGCAACCGTCCCGCGCAAACGGTCACCTTTGTCCCGAAGGGCAACAAGCCGCACACCTATGCCGGTCACAGCACTCCCACAAAGGCGGGTCAACCCGGCGACAAGCACGCACTGTCAAAGAACAAAGGCGGTAAAGTCGCCATGGCGGGTTCCAGGTCGCCGCAAACTTCCAGGTTGCCGAAACGCTGATTTCGGAATCTTCGGTATTCCGGTATCGGCGCAACACTTAAACTATCCCAGAAAAAGCTCCGACCCACAATCAACGGGGTTTTTTCATAAATATAAATAGCTATGTTTAAACATTTGAAATTGGATATCGCCGCGGCTATGGCAAACGACCCCGCGGCAAAAAGCAAATGGGAAGTATTCCTGACCTATGCCGGAGTAAAAGCTCTGTACATGTACCGTATAGCTCACGCGTTTCACGTGCGCGGTCATTATTTGATCGCCAGGATCATCAGCCAACGCGCCCGCAGAAAAACGGGTATCGAGATCCACCCCGGCGCAAAAATCGGTTCGGGAGTATTTATCGACCACGGTTCGGGCGTAGTCATCGGCGAAACTTCGGAAATCGGCGACAACGTCACGATCTATCAGGGCGTCACGTTGGGCGGTACGGGAAAAGACGTAGGCAAACGTCACCCGACCATAGGCAACAACGTCATGATCAGCGCGGGCGCAAAAGTTTTGGGTCCCGTCACCGTCGGCGATTATTCAAAGATAGGCGCCGGTTCCGTAGTATTAAAGGACGTCCCCCCTCATTCCACAATAGTCGGCGTGCCCGGCAGAGTTGTCAGAATGTACGGCGAACGCGTCGGCGATCTGAACCAAAAACTTCCCGACCCCATGTTGGAAGAAATCTCCAGGCTGAATAAGCGTATCAGCGCGCTGGAAGATAAACTTGGCGTCAACGCTTGCAAATACTCTATTTCCAACGAAATAGACACCCCTATCCTCCATCACGATCCTTGCAACGACACTAAGCCGGAAAAAGAAAGCCGGTAACTATTATTGGAGATATTATGCTACGTTTTTACAACACTCTGTCCAGGAAAAAAGAAGTTTTTACGCCTTTGGAAGGCGACACCGTCAGAATGTATTCCTGCGGACCGACGGTATATAATTACGCTCATATCGGCAACCTGAGGACCTATATCTTTATGGATCTTATCAGGCGCACCCTGCGCTTTGAAGGCTACAAGATAAAGGGCGTAATGAATATCACCGACGTCGGACACTTGATGGCGGATTCCGACGACGGCGAAGATAAAATGGCGGTTGCCGCACGCGAACAGAAGCTTTCCCCCTGGGAGATCGCAGAAAAATACACCAAAGTCTTTTTCGAGGATTTGAAAAAACTGAATATCGGCACTCCCGAAATCATCGCAAAAGCCACCGACCACATCCCCGAAATGATCAACTACGTCCAAGCTTTGGAAAAAGCCGGATTCAGCTATGAAACTTCGGACGGCATCTATTACGACATAGCCAAATTCCCCAGGTACGGTTGCCTGTCCGGCGCCAACCTGGACGACCAGCTGGCAGGCGCCAGAGTCGAAGTCAATTCGGAAAAACACCACCCTGCCGACTTCGCTCTGTGGAAAAAGGCGGATCCCCGTCACATCATGCAATGGGACAGCCCTTGGGGCAAAGGTTACCCCGGTTGGCATATCGAATGTTCGGCAATGAGCAGGAAATATCTGGGCGAAACCTTCGATATTCACTCCGGCGGCGTCGACCATATTCCGATCCACCACGAAAACGAGATCGCTCAGAACGAAGCTCTGACGGGAAAACAAAGCGTCAGGTTTTGGATGCACGGCGAATTCATGTTGGTAAACGGCGGAAAGATGTCCAAATCCCTGGGCAACACTTATACTATTTCCGACCTGGAACAGCGCGGATACGCGCCTTTGGATTTCAGGTTCTTCTGCCTGAACACGCACTACAGAAAGAAATTGAATTTCACTTTCGAGGGTCTGGACGCGGCAAAGATCAGCCGCGCGCGTTTGAACGCGCAGCTTGCCGAACACGCCGCCGGCACTAACAAGATCCCCACCGAAAAATTGGATTCCTATCGCGATCGTTTCAAAGCCGCTATCGAGGACGATATGAACGTTCCTCTGGCTTTAGGCGTCCTGTTTACCGCAATAAAGGAACCCAAATCGAAAGATATATTCGAAATGGCAAACGAATTCGATTGCATTTTCGGATTGGATCTGAACGCTGCCGCCCTGCCGAAGGAGGACGCCGCGCCGGAGATCCCCGCCGAAGTCAAAGCGCTTTCCGACGAAAGAACGGCGGCAAAGAAAGCTAAAAATTATGCGTTGGCCGACGAACTCAGAGCAAAGATCAATGCCTTAGGATATTCTGTCATCGATATTCCCGGAGGAGTCGAAATAAAGAAGAATTAACGATGTTGCGCTGTCCCTATTGTCACGTCAATATTTCGACCAGGACGGAGGTATGTCCGTTATGTCACACGCGGTTGACCGACGTCGGAAATTCCAAAGACGACGTCAAACATACCGCGCGCGCCTATCCTCCGCGTTCCGACACGCACACGCTGCAAGGCAACTTGTTCGATAAGATATACCTGTATTCGTGGCTGTGCCTGTCGGTTTCCTTCCTGATCGCCGAAGGAGTGATGACAAAGTCGGTAAAGTATGCCTGGATCCCTATCAGCGCGCTGTTGTATTTTTATATCCTGTTCAGGTTGGTGATCCGCAGCGGCGAATACTTCCCGCAAAAGGTAACCGCCCACGCGATAATCTTGACCGTGGTCATCTATACTCTGCGGTCGGTTTTGCCGGAGCCGGTAATCATATTTTCTTACCTGTTACCCACGCTGTATTTGGTTTCCACCGTGGCGATAGCGGTATTTATGATAATCAATTTCCGCCGCCCCAACAGGTACCTTTTGAACATCATAACCGTTGCGCTAATGTGTTCGATCCCCTTTATCGTGTTGATGATACTGCGCGAAGACAACAGCTTTATCATGGCGTTGATCACCATGGTCATAGGGCTGGCTGTAATAATCGGCACGATTGCCGCCAAAGCAAAGACTATATTGAGTGAACTGAAGCGCAAGTTCCATATCTGATCCGTTTCCCGATCAATACCGTAATAATTAAATCAGAACCATAAAAAAGGCGCATCGTGTATGCGCCTTTTGTTTCTGTTTGTTTCTATTTGTTTCTAATTTTTTTTAACCTTTTCCGGGTATTTCAGATATTTATCTTTGATACCGCGCGGAAGAAGATCGCGTCGTCGTCCGGGAAGACGACTATATCGTGTTCCTTTGCGTATTCGACCAACGGAGACAGCGATTGTTTGTCGCATTCCGCGACGGATACTTGTATCAGCGGAACGATATCGCCGGCAAGCAGCGCGCTCATTACCTCGAAGAACGCTGCGGCGGACGCCAACGGCAACAACATAGCTTCCTCTTTGGTGGGCTTGTCGTAGCGGATCCTGCCCTTTCCGGCAGTCAACACCAACCTGACGGCTCCGCTGTCGTCCCTGGCGGTAGCGTAGCGGTTTTGCGAGATATATCTGACCGTTTCGTCCAGGCGTGCCGCGATCAGTTCGGCAAGGTCGGACGCCAGAATGGCTCCTTCTTTTATCGCCGCGGACAGGTCGTCGATACCCTTTAAACGCGCTTGCAGATAGGCTAATTGTTTGTTCAGCGAGACCAGCTTGTTATAACGCTCTTCCATATCGGCGCGCAGCGAGATCGACGCGCCCAACTTCATGATAGCGGCGTCTTCCTCTTTCTTCAGCGCGTCGCGCCTCATTATGTTGTTATCGTAATTGTCATAGTAGCCGACGTGTTCGTCTATGCCTTGTTTATAGACGTTGACGGCTTCCTTTGTGCCGACGACGTCCTCGTCGTATTTGAACAGCGTTTCACGCGCTTCCTTGATCTCCTCTTCGCTCATGACCAATCTGTCTATATCCGCCAATGTGTGCAAGCCGATCGCTTCGAATTGCGGGATATAGTTGGCGTACAGCTCGTTGTGGATTTGTTCGCTGCCCGCGTGGCGTGCGCGCATGGCGATCAGTTCCTTGTCGCCGTCGGCGGCGGCCTTTCTGGCTTCGTCGACAACGGTGCGCGTGGCGCGGATAAAGACTTTTGCGTTTTCTTTGGCTTCTTTGGCGCCTTCGTATTCGTCTATCAACGCTTTCAGATAGTCTGCTTCGGCCTTTGCGACAGCTTCTTTGTATTCCAATTCTTTGCCGTCCACGGTGACGGGTACGGTGCGATTGACGATCGAGAACAGTTCGGAATTGACGTTGGACAACGTGTCGGCAAGCATAGCCGCATGCGTGCGGTTGGCTTCCAATTCGTCCGCTAATTTCTCGTATTCTTCCTCTATTACTTCCAGCTTTTTCAGCAAATCGCCGGCGCTTTCGCCGTTAAAATGCACGTTGCATGCCAGGTACAGTTTCTCTATCTCGGAAACTTCGTTCGCGATGTCGCTGCGTTTTTGCGATTCTGCCGGCAACAGTTCGCTGCCGATGCGTTTGATCTCGGCGTCTATAAAGGCGACTTCCTTTCCCATACACTCGACTTCGCCGGACAGTTTGCGGTAGCGGTCTACCTTTATCGTCAACGCGTTGCCGTCCTTTACGGCCTTATCGACCAAAGCGAACAACGCGGCGATGCTGTCTACGGAATATTCCGCCAAAACGTCGTCTATCGCCTTTTGTTTAGCGGCTTTTACAGCCATCAGATTTTCCAAATACTCGGCGCTGACCTTTGTAGCCGCCGCCAACTGACCTATATTCGATTCCGCCGCGGATATGGCGTCGGCGTCCTTTTTGATCTCGTTTTCGACTGCTTTTATGCGATCGTCCAAAGCTTTCGTGTCGCGGATAGGCAGTTCCTTTTTGTACGTTACAAAACCGTCGCATACGGGGCAATGACTGCCGTATTCTACCGTGGAAGCTATTTCGCGCAAGCGATTATAGCTCATGTATTCGGTCAGTTTTTCGTTCAGAAGATGTAATTTTTCCTCCAATTTAGCCTTATGCGCTTTGACTTCGTCGCTGTTTGCGCGCATCTTTTTCAGCCTTTCCGAATAGGCGTCGGAGGCGTACTTTACGTTTTCGATCTTGTCCTCGACCGCCTTTAATTCCACCTCGTTATCGGAAACAAAAAGGTGTTTATAGTAAATGGTCTGTTTGTAATAAACTTGGGCGTTGACGGCGTCTTCGACGCAGGCGTGTTCGCCGCAAATATCCTTTTTGACGGCGTCCAGGTCCTTTTGCGCCGTCTTTAACGCCGCGCCGACCTCGTTACGTTTTTCTTTCAGTTCGGTCAGTTGCTGTTCAAGTTGTTCCGTCCTTTTAGAGGAATCTTCGCTCTCTACCGTCAGGCGCGCCAAAGATTCTTCGTAAACGGCGCCCTCCTGGACGGCGCGTTTGTAATCGGCGCTGACGCGGATTTCCGACATTCTGTCGCGGATCTCTTTCGAACGTTCGTCCAAAGCCGCCAGCTCCTTTGTCAGATTTTCGGATTCCTTTGTCAGCTCCTGCTTGCGCGGCTCGTAGCCGGCGTAATAAGAATCGACCAGCTTGCCCATTTTAAAGCTCTTCGGGTCGTCCGAGAGCGATTTCAGTTCGTCGATAACGGCTTTGCCCAATTCGTCGCAACGTATAGCCGCCGCCATGTAATCCTTGCTGACGGCGTTCAGGGAGCTTTCGCCGGCTTTTACGCGGTCGACGCGCTCCTGCTGAGCGGCTTCCGCCGCCTTTATCTCCTCGGCTTCGCGTTGCAAAGCGGCTTTGGAGGCGTCGTACACGGTAAAGATTTTGGAAAGGTTCGACGCCGCGTCCGAATTGGCTGCGCGCGACGCAAGATCCGCCATTTCGTTGTTGCGGGCGGCAAGCTTATCCAGCTTTTCCAAAGCTTCGTTATAATCGTTCAGTTCCTCACGGTATTTTTCGGCAAATTGCAATTCCAGACCGACCGCGTCCAGATCGGCGCGCACGCCGTCCAAAGCGATCCTGTCCGATTCGGCTACCATTTGTTGTTGCCTCAGCTCGTCCCTGGTCACCGGAGCGACAGCCTCGATTTGTTCCATCAACGCGGCTTCCTGTTGCTTCATCGCCGAATACTTTGCCATGACCTTTTCGGAAGTAGCGAAATCCGCCATCATTTCGGCAACGAAACTTTCGCGCGTGACGGTGTCGGCGGTCAGCGGCGCAGTCAGTTCTCTGTCCATTACGGCAAGTTTCATGAATCCGCCGGCGTCCAAGCCTACTTTTTCGGCTACAAAGGCGTTTACGCCCTCCGCGTCGTCGGCATATACGGTCTTTCCGTCAGAGGAAGTCAACAGCACGCTTTCCTTTTCCCCGCCGTCCGGCAGCTCCTGCACCGAGCGCGACAGCAAATAATCGCCGTCTTCCACGGTGAACGACAGGCGCGCTTCGGCACCCTTGAACGCTTCCGCGCCGGCGCCGTAAAAAACAAACGCCAACGAATCGCGAACTAATTCGATGTCGGTATCCGCGACTATGACGGCTCCGGCGACTTTGTTGCCGAAATCGATAGCCTTTTCGCGGTTATTGCCTTGGATCGTCAGGTTATTGAGTTTCATTTTCTCCTCCGGTTTTCAGCACGCCCCGCCGCCTTTGAATTAAAATCCGAAATAAAATCAAATTTTCGGTGGCACAGTCGCAACGATTGTGATATAGTGTATATACCGCAATGCGGCGTACCGCGGGTTGTACGGAATTATTATACAACTTTAAATATTATATTGCAATACCTAATCGGCGAATCGGCGAAAATTGTTGCCTTCGCCGAAAATCGGAGAGGATATGAGCGAAATCAGATTGGGAGGAGAATACCTAAGGGAAGGTCGTACCGAGATAGACAACCTGTTTTTATCCAGGTATCTGCCGGACGCGGACGGAACCGACGTCAAAATTTATTTGTACGGCTTGTATCTGGCTGCCGTAGGCGGCGGCGACACCCAAAAGATAGCTCTGGGACTAAGGCTGACGGAAGAACGCGTGCAGGACGCGTTCGCCTATTGGGAGGACCAAGGTTTGGTTACGATGACAGCCTCGGTGCCGCCGGTCGTCGTGTACAATCCCGTAACCGCTCCCGTCACAAAGGAAATTCGTTATAACGCACGGGAATATTCCGAATTCGTCGACGAACTCAGGCGTGTTTTCGGCGAAAAAGAACTCCCCGTCGGCGATATAGTCAGGTATATCGAGATCATACGCCGCTATAAAATCGACCCGAACGCCATGCTGTTGATAGCCGGGTATTGCATAGAACGCGGCAAATCTTCTACTCCTTACGTGCTGTCCGTCGCCGCGAACTGGGCAAAGGAAGGCGTTTCCACCGAAGAAGCCGTGAACGCCAAAATCAGCGAAATGGAACGCGGTTCGGAGGATATGCGACTGTTATTCAAAGCCCTTGGGCTGAAGTCGGAGCCTTCGTTCGAGGACAAAAACACCTATCTGTATTGGACTAAGGAATGCGGTTTCCGTCCCGACGCGGTGTTGCAGGCGGCAAGATATTGCAAAAACAAAGGCGGCATGCGGCGACTGACCAAGTTTATGGAGGAGCTGCGTTCGGCAGGCGCTTTTACGCCGGAGGAAGTCGCCGATTATCAAAAACGCAAGGACGAATTGAACGCGCTGACCGCGGACGTCGTTCATAACCTCGGAGCCTATTACCCGTCGTTAGACGCGGTTACGGAAACTTATATAAACCCGTGGTTATCTTACGGATTCGAACCGGAAGCTCTGCGCGAGCTGTCCAAGTTCTGCTTCCGCCGCAACATAAAGACGCCCGAAAACATGAACGTTTACGTCGAAAAGCTGTATAAATTGGGCTTGGTGACCGTATCGGCAATCGATTCGTACATAAAACGTCAAGCGGCTTTGGATCAAAACATTCGCGAAATAAAGGAAGCCGCCGGCGCCGAACCTTTGGTGTCGTCGCGCGACCGCGAATTTTATCGCACCTTTACCGAAACCTGGGGATTCGATCACGAAACCGTTCTAGCTGTCGCCAAACACGCGACCGGGAAACCCTTCCCCATGAGCTATATCAATAAGATCCTGTTGATATTCAAGGACAACGGCATTACCTCGGCAGAGGGCGCTTCGGCTTTCTTCGCCTCGGATCCCGCCAAAAAATCCGGCGACAGATTGATAACGCAAAATTATTCCGAAGCCGAACTTAGCGGCGTGTTCCGTTCCTTGGACGAATTGAACCCCGACGACGAAGATATTTAAAAGGACACGATCATGAATCCGCGCGTTTTGGCTTATAAGATAATCCGTGACAGAAAAGAAGCCGCCGAGGAAACGGCAAGGCTGTGTCGTGAAGAACTTCTGTCCGATCCCGTCTACCGCGACCTGGACTCGCGGTGCCGCAAACTGTGCTTTGAAATAGCGCGTTTAGGCTCTCAGAACAAAGATACAAGTAACCTAAAATCCGAATATTCGGAACTTTGCAAGCAACGCGAGATCAGAATGAAGGAGCTTGGAAAAACCCCGGACGACCTTACGGCGAAATATCATTGTCCGATATGCCGCGACACCGGAGTCACCGATTCGGGCGACTGCGTTTGCCTGAAAGAATTGGTTTACAGACTTATCCGCGAGGACGTTTCGATACCCGGGAACGGCATGACGCCGCAGGAGGTTTTGTCCTCCGAATCGGCGACGGACCCCGACCATGTCGCCCTGTACAAACTGCTGTCGCGCTATGTGGCGAACTACCCCGAAGTCAAAAATATATATCTGTTGACAGGCGCCGTGGGCGTAGGTAAAAGTTTTGCCGCGGGCACTGTCGCTTCGGCGTTGTCGCGCGAAGGGTATTCGGTGTTGTTTTTGGGCGCGAACAAACTGAACGACATGTTCCTGCAATACCACCTTGCCGACCTACAGGCAAAGTCCGCGATCTTCCGCCCCCTGTTGGAAGCCGAATTCATGGTAATAGACGATCTGGGCGCGGAAACACTGCTGAAAAACGTCACGGCAAACTACCTGTACACACTGTTGACGTCGCGCGAATACCCCACGATGATCACCACGAATTTGGCGGAAAAGGAATTAAGGAACCGATATACCGACCGTATTTTCTCGCGGTTGATGGACGTAAACAATTCAAAGGTACTGCGCATAACGGGACCCGACCTTAGAATTACAAAAGGCAAATAAACAATAAAATATCGGTTGCGGAGCGCTTTTTATAAAAGTGCTCTTTTAAATTGCAATCGTATTAAAGAAGTGGTAAAATTTAAACGATCCGAATATAATGACCCGAGGTGATTAATATGATAGTTGTTACAGCAAAAGACTATGACGAAATGAGCATGAAAGCCTACGAGGCAATGAAGAAAGTACTGACCGAAAAGTCCGACGCGACTTTGGGTCTGGCAACCGGCTCCACCCCCGTCGGATTATACAAGCTGATGATCGCCGACTACGAGGCGGGCAAGATCAGCTATAAAGACATGACCAGCATCAACCTGGACGAATACGTCGGTTTGCCCGTCACTCATCCCGAAAGCTATCGCGCGTTCATGAACCGCAACCTTTTCGATCATATCGACATCAAAAAGGAAAACACGCACGTTCCAGACGGGCTGAACCCCGACCTCGCCGCCGCAGCCGACGCGTATACCGCATACATAGCGGCGCACCCGGCAGACGTACAGATCCTGGGTATCGGTTCCAACGGACATATCGCGTTCAACGAACCGGGAACTCCCTTCGATTCGCACACTCACGTGGTGACGTTGAAAGAAGGCACCAGAAAGGACAACGCCAGGTTCTTTGATAACGACATCGACAAAGTCCCCACCCACGCGGTGACGATGGGATTGAAAGACATTATGAGCGCGAAATTCATAATCCTGTTGGCAAACGGTTCCGGGAAAGCCAATGCGGTAAAAGAAATGATAAAAGGACCCGTGTCCGAAAACTGCCCCGCCTCGATCCTGCAAACGCACCCCAACGTCCTTGTGGTGACCGACGAAGCCGCGGCATATTATCTGAATTAACAAATATTCGGTATCTCGGGATACATAAAAATGGCGCTCCGCAAAGGGCGCCTTTTTTCACGAACGCAGATCCCGACCGGGCGGCGCAGGGCGGCGCCGTGCGGGAAAAGCCCTTTCCCGGCAGACGCGGCGGATCCGCTCCGCCGGGAAAACAGAGTTTATTCGGTTGCTATAGCTACAATATAGTTACAGTTCCGTCCTCAGTGACTTTTATGCGGTCGCCCGTTTGAACGGTATTTAAAAATTCCTCGCCCAGCTTATCCACGGCTATCACGTCGCTGTTTTCCCATACGCGCGCCAGGACTATGCCGCTGGCGGCAAGCGAATCGATGTGTTCCGAAAACAGGAAACATTTCGGGTTTATCCCCATAGCGCACACCGTCTGTATCACCAATCCTCCCGTTGTGGAACCTATGGTGATAGGAAGGCACAACGCTTTCCCGGTAATGTTCTTTCCGAACAGATCGGCGTTGTTCTGATCCGCCGCGATGACTTCGCTCTTGTTTGCCATCGCGCTCTTTTGAAAAGTCGCCAGGGTATTGAACCCCTGCCGCGTCACTACGGCTTCGCCTTCCCAATTCCCGGGGGCGATCACTCTGCCTTTGAATTCTTTCATTATCCTTTTACCTCCCCTGACAGAATCGATAAGATCTCGGCGTCTTTATAATATCTTGCCGCAGAATAAGTGCGCAGTTTATTGGAATTCGTCGCGATGGCCTGCATTTTGGTCAGCGGATTATTGGTATACATCAGCGGACATATCGAACTGACGCGAACGCCGCAAGCGTATAATTTCGCGTACAGTTCCGCCTCGTTTTCGAGGAATTTCTTTCTGACCGCCGGGGCAGCGGTGATAACCGTTCTGACGGCGACTTTTTTCCTGCCTGCGGCCGCGACGGCAGCCGTGATGTTTTCCGCCCATTCTTTCAATTCGGCGTAGCTTAGGTGCGGACAGCCGATAAATACCAATCCGGCTTTGGCGCCTTCTTTCCACATTACGGGATAGTTTTTATATACCCTTTCCAATTCGGCGTCGTCTATGACGTAGGTTCCGGCGTTTTCCTTTATTAGGGATTCGCCGTATTTTTTCGCTTCCGGCGTCAGTTTGTCGATATGGTACAGACCGACCGCGCCGTTGGAAGCCGTAGCCGCGCCGAAATTTTTCAGGTACGCTTCCGTTTCGTCGTTCAGCTCCTCTCCCAGCCATTTATCCAGCCCGTAAACGTAAGGCACTTCTTCCATTACTTTCATACCTATCGCCGAACCCAGGATCTGCGCTTCGGGTTTCGATGAGGTTTTGACGACGACTTTCCAGGTGGCTTTTCTGCCTTCGTCCGTCAGGAGCCCGAAATACGGCACGAATCCCACGATGCTGCCGAACAGATCCAACATCCCGGAGTTTCTGTTGCACCTCGCGCCCAGAACGGAGTTCGCGAAAACCACCGCCGAGGATTCCGCCCAGCTGAGGACGTCGCCGGCGGAAGGACGATTGCCGACTTCCTTCAGATAACAGGTGCAGGTAAAAGCGTCGGGATCGGACAGCCCCGTCTTTTTAAGCTGGGTTTCGTAGTCCGCCTGTTTCGAATACATTATCTTGCTGAATATCAGTTTGAACAGCGGATTGCATTTGACGTTTTCGTAATCTATCGGTCTTGGGTCGACGGTAAAGCCGCCTTCGGATCTGAGTCCGGCGCCGATCAGTTCGTCCATCGTCCTGAACAGCGGCTTCAGCAGACCTATGCCGAAGCTGGTGACCAGATGCCCTTCGCGGTGTGTGACAGGCACCATTTTTTCAGCCCCGAAAATTTCGCCGAAGCGCACCAACGTTTCCATGACCTTGGCTTTGACTTCGCCTTCGGCGCCGTTCAAAATAGCGCGCTGAGCGTCGGTAAGTTGCATTTTGGATTCCATAGCTCCTCCTTTGGTATGCCGAAACGCAAGATCTCCGAAAAATCCCCGTCCCATCGGCATCACCCGTTTCCTGAATCCATTATGCCACACTTTTTATGCGTTTTCAATATGCTTTTTGATTTTTACGCCAGTTTTTAAAAAAAGGAGCCGTTAAAAGGCTCCTTTCGTCCGAATAGGTCGTCGGATTCGGTTCACATATCGAAAGTCAGTTTCAGATCCTTTGCCGCCTTTAATTCGTCGGGTCTGCTGACGGGGGCGGTAACGGGAAAACCGCGGAAGGCTTCGGGTTCGGACACCGCCTTGGAATAAAGCTCCTTCATCACCGCGGCTATATGTTCCAAAGAATCCTTGCTTTCGGTTTCGGTAGGTTCGAACATCATCGCTTCGTGCACGGTCAGAGGGAAATATACGGTCGGAGGATGGATACCGCGGTCTATCATCCCTTTGGCAAGGTCTGAAGCGGTGACTCCGTACCGTTTTTTCAGGTCTTCGACTCCGACCACGAATTCGTGCATGCAATAGCCGTCGCCCTCGGCAACGTATTCGGGCTCTAACAGCTTTTTCAGATAATTCGCATTCAAGACTGCGATCTTTGCCGAATCGGGGATACCGCGTTTACCAAGCGACAGAATATAGGCGTAGGCTTTGACCAGGACGGAGAAGTTGCCGTAGAAAGCGTTTACTTTGCCGATACTTTGTTCGGGCTCCGCGAAAACGTACTTTTCCCCTGCCTTTTCTATGACGGGCGAGGGTAAAAACTCTTTCAGGAAAGCTTTTACGCCTACCGGTCCCGCGCCGGGACCGCCGCCGCCGTGCGGCGTGGAGAAGGTCTTATGCAAGTTTAGATGCACGACGTCGAAGCCCATGTCGCCGGGGCGAACGACCCCCATGACCGCATTCAAGTTGGCTCCGTCGTAATACAGCAAGCCGCCCGCGGCGTGTATTATGTCGCGGATCTCGGCGATATTTTTTTCAAACAGTCCCAAGGTAGTGGGATTGGTCAGCATCAACGCCGCCGTATCGTTACCTACCGCCGCCCTCAGCGCGTCCAAGTCTACCGCATGGTCTTTCGACGGTACGTTGACGACTTCGAAACCGCATGCGGCGGCGCTGGCAGGATTGGTGCCGTGCGCCGAATCGGGTACCAGGATTTTGGTGCGGACTTCGCCGCGCGATTTGTGATACGCGTCGATTATTTTTAATCCGGTGTATTCGCCGTGAGCCCCTGCCGCAGGCTGGAAAGTCATCGCGTCCATGCCGGTTATTTCTTTCAACGCTTCGCCAAGGTCGTAAATCAGTTCCATCGCTCCCTGCACGTCGCTTTCGGGGGCAAGAGGATGAATATCGGTAAAACCTTTTAACGCCGCCACGCGCTCGTTCAGCTTCGGATTGTACTTCATCGTACACGAACCCAACAAATAAGATCCGTCGTCTACACCGAATGCCGCTCGGGACAGAGCAGAATAATGCCTTTCGACGGTGACTTCGGAAAGTTCGGGCAGATCCGGAGCAACCCTTTTAAAATCTTTCGGAAGCTCCGTAACCGGCACGTCGATTGCCGCTATATAATCGGAGGGACGTTCCCTTTTCAGTTCGAATAACGTCTTCATCTTACACCTCCGATAATTTTTGCCGCCGCCGCTATGTCTTCCGCGCCGTTCAGTTCCGTAAAGCACCACAACATCTTTCCGCCGCCCGTTTTAAGTCCCGATAGAATGCCTTGTTCCGCCAAAGCGCGCTCGATCGCGTCCGGATCTTTGTCCGAATCGGTCACGAATTCGTTAAAGAACGCTTTGTTCAGCACTTTTAAGCCGACCTTTTCGAACTCCGCCGCGGCAAAGTGTGCGTTTTGAAAGCTGTTGTACGCCGCTTTGTATACGCCGGAGCCGCCCATAGTCGCAAGGTATGTCGCCGCGCGCAAAGCGCACAACGCCTGATTGGAGCATATGTTCGACAGCGCCCTTTCGCGCTTTATGTGCTGTTCGCGCGGTTGCAAAGTTAACACGTAGGCGTCTTTTCCGAACCTGTCCGTCGTTTTCCCGACTATGCGGCCGGGCATTTTACGGACGTCCTTTTTCGGAACGGCATAGTATCCAAGGTAGGGTCCGCCGAACGCCGTCGGCATTCCGAACGGTTGTGCGTCCCCTACGGCTACGTCCGCGCCGCACTCCCCGGGAGAAGCCGTCAAGGCGTATGCCATAGGATTTCCGCCTACTATCAGTTTCGCCCCCACGGCGTGCACGGCGGCGGAAATCGCCTTCAGATCCCGCACTTCACCCGAATATCCCGGCTGTTCCACATATACCGCGGCTATGTCGGGAGTCAATACGCTTTCGATACTTTGTGTGTCCTTTTCCCAAGGTTCGGTTGCCCAAACGATAATATTTATGTTTTTATTCGCCAGGTATGTTTTTAAAACGCCGATCGTGTCGGGGCGAATGTCGTCGGACACCAAAACGCTTTTACCGCCTTTGACGTTCTGCATTACGGCTTCCGCCGCGGCGGTGGCTCCGGAATACATCGAAGCGTTCGACGCCTCCATACCCGTGATCCGCGCGATATAGGTTTGGTATTCGAATATCGATTGCAAAACGCCCTGCGACATCTCCGCCTGATACGGAGTGTACGCCGTCAGAAAAGAGGACTTCGCGGCGACCTCGTCGACGATGGCGGGGATATAATGGCGATACGCTCCGCCGCCGCGCATTACCGATCTGTATACGGTATTCTTTCCTGCCAACGCGTTCAGCCGTTCTTCGACCTTGCGTTCCGAGGCTCCTTCGGCAAGGTTCAACTCGCCTGCCGACAAGTCTTTCGGCACGTCGGAATACAGCTCCTCTATATTCTCGGCGCCGATCACGGCTAACATTTCGGAAATATCTTCCGGTGTATGCGGATAATAACTGCCCATATTACGCTAAAGTTTTACGGTATTCCTCTTCCGTCAGCAAGCCTTCGGGCGCCGCGGAAAGTTCGATTTTGCAAATAAAAGTAGTGTCCGCCGCAGTGGACAGCTTTTCCGGAGCGTCCTCCAACTCCCCGTTCACCTCTATCACCTTGCCGCTGACCGGAGAGAATACGGGGGAAGCGGCTTTGACGCTTTCCAATTCCAACAGTTCGTCGCCGGCGGTGACTTCGGCGCCTATTTCGGGCAGCTCGACATAGACCACGTCGCCCAATTCCTTTGCGGCGTAATCGCTGATGCCTATAGCGGCGACGTTGCCGTCGATTTCCGCCCATTCGTGTGATTTCAGATAGAGTTTAGCCATAATATATACCTCTCGGGATAGTATTTGTTTTATTCGTCTTTATTTGGCATTAGCCGTGTTCGGCTGTTATTTTTTCTTTTTATAAAACGGCAGCGGCGTTTCGATCAGGTTCAGCCGCCTTCCGCGTACCTCGGTATAGATACCGCCCGTGCGCGCCTTTTTTACGCGTAGCATGGCTATCGCCCTGCCCAAGGTCGGCGACATCGTGCCCGAAGTAACAATACCTATCTCGCCCGATTCGTCGAATACCGGAGCACCCTCGCGCGCAATGCCTTTGCCGTCCACGAACGCGCCTATCCTTTCGTATTCGGGAACGTGTTTTAACAGCGCCTCTCTGCCGATAAAATCGTCTTTGTCCGTTTTAACGGCAAAATCCAATGCGACTTCGTTCGCAAAATATTCCCTTTTCAGCTCGTGCCCGTATAACGGCATAGCCGCTTCCAAGCGTAAAGTGTCCCTGGCGCCCAGCCCGGCAGGAACCAAGCCGTAAGGCGCGCCCTTTTCCGACAACTTCGTCCACAAAGCCTCGGCGTCGGCGTTCTTTACGAAAATTTCCACGCCGTATTCGCCGGTGTATCCCGTCCTGGAAACCGTAGCGTTTATGCCGAAAACGTCGACGTTTTCCAAAAACGTATAATACTTATCGGGGATATTTACTCCTTTCAGAATCTCCCGGGTCAAGGGTCCCTGCAAAGCCAGCAACGCCGTTTCGTCCGACGCGTCGGTCAACGTCACGCCTTCGGCGTGTTCAGTCATCCACAGGTAATCTTTTTCACGGTTGGCGGCGTTCACGACCACCAGATAGCTTTCCTCCGCGCGCCTGTATACCAAGACGTCGTCCACGATCCCGCCTTCGGGATACAGCATCAGCGAATACCTGACCTTTCCCGGAGCCATGTCCGAAAAACGGTTGCTCAACAGCTTTTCCAAGTATGCGGTAGCCTTGCCTTCCACCAGAATTTCGCCCATATGCGAAACGTCGAACAGCCCTGCGCGTTCTCTGACCGCGGCGTGTTCGGCAAGTATGCCGTCGGTATAACGAACGGGCAGTTCGTAACCGCCGAAATCGACCATAACGCCGCCTGCTTCTATATGCTTTGTATATAACGGAGTCCTACGTGCCATATCGCCCTCCTGCGCACGCGTGCAAATATATGATTATTGTAACTCATTCACCCGTCGTTTACAAGAGGTTTTACGGTTAGTTTTCGCCTTTTTCAGCTTTCTTCCGTTCACCTGCGAAAAAAACGATCGACGCCGAAATTTTGCACTTTTTTCGTTTTAGGTGTATACTATAAGTATCGAACGACAAGAGGTGTTTATGTCTTTATTAAATTCGGCGATCGCAGCCGCCGCAGCGTTGATCCGTATCCCTTCGGTGCAATCCGACCCCGCCCCCGGGGCGCCTTTCGGTATCGAAAACCGTCGCGCCTTGGATAAGGCGTTGGAAATTGCCGAAAACCTTGGGTTCCGCACTTTTTCGGGCGACGGTTACTACGGCTATGCCGAAATAGGCGATCCCGAAAAACCCATGTTCGGGATCCTGGGACACTTGGACGTGGTTCCCGTTACCGCAGGTTGGAAATATCCGCCCTTCGGCGGAACGGTTGCGGAAGGCTGCCTGTGGGGGCGCGGCGCCGAGGACGACAAAGGTCCCATGGTCGCGGCTTTGTTCGCGGTAAAACAGCTGTTGGACGAAGGCGGTATCCCCAAAAAACGCGTGCGCTTTATCTTCGGCTGTAACGAAGAAAGCGGTTGGAAATGTATCGAAGAATATTTAAAGCGCGAGGAAATTCCCGAAATGGGATTTTCCCCCGACGCCGATTTCCCGGTAATTTATGCCGAAAAGGCCGTGTCCCACCTGACTCTTACCCTGCCCATGCCGCAAGGGATCGAACGCTTTTCCTCCGGTACCCGCGTAAACATCGTCCCCGACCGCGCGGAAATTTATACCGACGTTCGGATACCTGCCGCAGATATGCCGGAAGGAGTATTTGCAATAGACGGGGGCTATGCCGCTACGGGAAAATCGGCGCACGGTTCGACGCCTTGGGAAGGCGACAACGCGGCGACTAAGCTGATCGCTTTTTTGAGTAAATATCTCCCCTCTTTAAAACCCTTGACCGCGCTTGCGGCAACGGACGGCAGTGCGTTGGGATTGAAAACCGACGACGACGTATACGGGCCGTTGACTTTGAACGCCGGAGTCTTTGACGGCAACGGCGATACCTTGAAAATTTCCGTTGATTTCCGTCACCCCGCAAAGGTGTCCACGGAAAAAATAATCTCGAAGTTGACGGAGCATTTCGGCGGCACGGCGGAAGTTTCTGGCAGTCATCGTCCTTTATACGTTCCGAAAGATCATCCTTTGGTAACGGCTTTGTCCGCGGCTTATGCCGAAGTTACCGGGCAGGCAGCCGAACCCATCGCGGTCGGCGGCGCGACTTTCGCACGCGCCATTCCTACCGCAGTAGCTTTCGGACCCGTCTTTCCGCAGGAACAATCGAATATCCATCAAACCGACGAACGCGTTTCGTTGGAGGCTTTTGAAAAAACCATGGAAATTTACAAAGCCGCCGTTAAAAAACTCTGCTTTTAATTAAATTTTAATAAATAATATCTTAAATCAGAAAAGAGTCCGAATATTCGGACTCTTTTGCTTTTAAACGATCGGTGTATTCCGCCAAACGATTAACGCTTGCTGAATTGCGGAGCCTTTCTTGCTTTGTGCAAACCGTATTTCTTACGTTCTTTCATTCTGGGATCGCGGGTCATGAAGCCTGCGGCCTTCAATTGAGGACGTAAAGTTTCGTCTGCTTTTACCAAAGCTCTGGCGATGCCGTGACGGATAGCGCCTGCCTGACCGCTGGAGCCGCCGCCTTTTACGTTGACAGCCACGTCGTACTTATCCGACGTAGAAGTCAAAACCAACGGTTGACGAACGATGTATTTCAAGGTTTCCAAACCGAAATAATCGTCTATGCTTCTTTTGTTGATGACGATGCTGCCTTCGCCACCGGGGATAAGGCGCACTCTGGCTATTGCTTTTTTACGCCTGCCGGTTCCCCAGAACTGCACTTTCTTTTTAACAACTTTCTTTGCCATACCGCACCTCGTTATTTAAGTTTCAGCACTTCGGGCTTTTGAGCCTCGTGCTTATGTTCCGCTCCGGCATAGACGAACAGCTTTTTCGCCATGCTTCTGCCAAGGGAGTTCTTCGGAAGCATACCTTTTACGGCCTTTTTGATGACAAACGCGGGCTTTTCCCTGAGGAGTTTGTCGTAACGTACTTCTTTCAATCCGCCCACGTATCCGGTGTGGTAGCGGTAATATTTTTGTTCGGGCTTTCTGCCGGTCAACACGATCTTGTCGGCGTTGACGACTATAACATAATCGCCGGTGTCAACGTTCGGAGTATAGGTGGGTTTGTTCTTTCCGCGCAGTACCATGGCTACTTGCGCCGCAAGTCTGCCAAGCACCATACCTTCGGCGTCCACGACATACCATTTTTTCTCGACGTCACCGGGCTTTGCCATATATGATTTCATGGTAAATCCTCCGTTAGAGTTTACGTTAGAAGCTCTGCTCATCGGGGCATGTGAGAGCGTTCGCTTCGCGTGCCCAATTATAATATTATAAAATCGGCAATCTGTCAAACAAAATCGCACAATTTTCCCGATTTAACTTAAATTTTTTCGGTAAAGCCGCTGCCGCCGCGCCACAGCGCAGGTTCAGTCGCCTTTTAAACCGCCGTCTGCGCCCCGATCATCCGATCGCAAAAGCGGATTTTATTCAGCTTCCCCTTTTGACCAATTCTATTTTCGTTACGCCTTCGGCGCCGGGGTATTTTGCGACGACTCTGCCCAAAATATCGGAAACGTTGCCTAACACCACGCTGCCGATCGAGCCGTCAGTCCTGGAATCGGAAGAGTTCAAACGATTGTCGCCGCAATAATAAAAACAGCCTTCCGGGACTATGAATTCGGTGCGCGGTTTGTCTGTCGCCGAAGCGTGAACGAAGTTTCCCGACAGGTAAGTTTCCTCCAGGTATTCGCCGTTTACATAGATGCCGTATTCCGGGGACAGTATGTCGGATCCCGGAACCAAGTCGATCTTTACCGTGTCGCCGCCCATAGCTATGATCCGCTTTACGAAATAGCGTTCGTTACCTTGGGAATCCTGTTTATGGGTATTGAACACGACAATATCGCCGCGTTCGTAATCGCCCTGTTTATACAAGATCGTGACGTCGCCGTCGTGAATGGTGGGATACATGCTTTGCCCGTCGATATTTATCGTGGTAAACAACCACCCCGACAGAAAGTATGCCGCGACTATTATTCCTGCGACCACGACCAAAGTGATGATGAAAATCAAAAATTTTCTGGTTTTTTCCATAATCAAATAAACAATATGTTGCCTATTATAAGGTTATTACCGTATATAGTTAAAGTTTTTACCCCGTCCCACGACTGTAACGAATTCAAAGTTTCCGTTTCCTTGAAATCGTTCAGCCTCAGCCTGACCGACACGAACATATCTCTGCCTGCCGGCACTTTTCGGACCGCAGAATACCGTTTCAAGCCGCCGGCAACGGACATCAATCCTACCTCGACTTCGGTTTCCCTGTCGGAATACAGCTCTATCTGCAACAACCTTTCCGCCGCCGCGCCCGACGGGCAGAAATGAAAGGTCTTCAGCCTGCCGTAATCGGAAGTCAATCCGACCAGACCGCCGGGAATTTCCGCCATATGCATTCCCGATTTCATCATTACCGTGCCTGAAAAATCTTCCACGAAGTTGTTTTCGCCCATAGGATCGAATATTACCCCGGTGGAAGTTTGCACGGTATCCTTTTTCGGCGGAGCCTTTACCGGCTGTCCGCTTAGCTCCATATAGCCCACCAGCGACGTCAAAGTCAATCCGCTTTCGTATTCGACTTCGCCAAAGGCGAACAGCGGATCGGATTCGGAATATTCCTCCGCCTGGGCGATGTATTCGTTATACGACACCGAAATGCCCCTCTTGTCCTTCCAATCGCGCAATTCGTGTGAATATTCTTTCGTCGCGTAATAGACGTTGACGCGTCTGATGATAGAGGCGGGATCGCAATCGACGTCAAAATAAGGTATGCCGTCCTCGTTTATCCTGATATCCAATTCCGGGACGTCGGGCAGTTCGTTTATAGTGCCCTTTATCACGGCGTTTATCCATATTATCAAGCTGCGGAACGCCTCCGGCAACAGGAAATCGCCCGCCCTGGGACTGATGACTATATGCACCGATTCCGCCGCCAACAGCGATTTCAGGTTTTGCAATCTGTCAATGTCGCTGAGGTGTGCGTTGGATCCCACCGCGATAAACGTAGGGCAACGTATATACTTCGCGTAAGCCACGGAAGCTATGCCCGTCAGCCAGCACATACGCTCCTCGTCTATTTCCAAGTCCTCGCCGCCGTAGCGGTTGTGTCGGATATATTCGCGGTAGCCCGAACCGTTCAGGCACGCCAAAGCGTCAGCTCCGCCGCCGGAGCCTTCTACCTGCATTGCGACTTCGACGGCGTCGCCCAGCCCCGTCAGAATGATTTTTCCGTCCGAAATATGCGTTTTGATCAAACGCATCGTCCTTTTTATTATCACCGAATACAGGTATTGCGAAGTTTCCAACGCCGAGGGCATACATTTTTTGATATGATCGCCCGCCTTTGCCCATTCGCCGTAGGCGTAACTGTCGGGGAATACCGTTTCGGAGTTTTCGGAAACCTTTGAATAATCGGGCACGATGATGTTCGCCCCCGTTTCGAACAGCGCCCTGATCAGCCGGGCTTCCGGCAGTCTGTGGTATTCGGGCACTATCAATATATTCGGCGCCGAGTCGTAATCGGGTTGCAAATATACGTCCGTCTGTACGCGCACCGCGCCGTCCGCAGCGCGAAGCGCCGTAAATACCATACGTTTCCCGTAGTCGGTATCACGGCTGTCGATCTCTAACGGAGCGGTATCGTCAAACCCCTCCCAGATCGCCTGCGGCATCATCAATTTATAGCCTGATTCTGATTCGCTCATCTTTTACGGGAATACTTCTCCTTCAGCCGTTTCTTGTTCAGCTTCAGACGCTTAAACGACTCGATCAACGTGCCGTCCAAAGCGTTTATGCCGAATTTAAACAACTCCTTTAACCCCGCAACGGGGTTAGGATCGGCTTCGTTTATTGTAGCATACTTTACGCCGAGATTGTCAAACATATTGTACGCCGCAGTCAACCTTAGTTTGAAATCGTCGTAATCGGTATGGAATTTCGACCAACCGCGCTCGGCGGTTGCGGCGATCCTCGGGTACAACCTTTTATCCAAGGTCGCTTCGTCCGTAACGTATTCCGTCCACAGTTCGCATTCTACGCCCAGAACCGATCTTTCGGGAACGCCTTTCGGCACGGGGTTGAATTTGAACGTCTTTTTCAGCGGAGTCATGCCGTAAGGATAGTCGAAATAATATGCCGAAAACGGCGAAACCAATATTTTTGCGCCGGCTTTCGCGGCGCTGACCGCCCTGTTTAAATAATCGGGCGATTCCTTCCAATATTGCATTACGATGCTTTCGGATATGTTCTCGCCCTTCATGCCGTCGTTCCAGACTATGGCGGTCTTGCCTTTCTCGGCAAGTTTTTCGGCGGCTCGGTTCATCATGTACGCCTGTAGCTCTTCCTCGTCAGCCAGATCCTCTTCCGCGATCTTCCTTTGACAGTCCTCGCACTCCAGCCACTTCAGCCTTAACGCTTCGTCGCCGCCGATATGAAAATACTTAAACGGGAAAATCTCCGAAAGTTCGTCTATCACCGTATCGATAAAACGGTAAGAAGTCTCCTTTCCCGCGCAAAGCACGTTTTCGTGAATGCCGAAAGAATCCTTTACCGCGATTTCTTTGCCGTCGCAACTGAGGGACGGATAAGCGGCTATCGCCGCCGACATATGCCCCGGAAAATCTATCTCGGGCAATACCGAAACGTGACGTTCGGCGGCGAATTCCACGACCTTTCGCATATCTTCCTTTGTGTAAAAACCTTTTACCGGCTTTCCGTCGCCGCGGGTGTCGGTACGGAACGAGCCTATCTCCGTCAGCTTCGGATACGCCTCTATCTGTGCGCGCCAGCCTTGGTCGTCCGACAGGTGCCAATGAAACACGTTCAGCTTCAACCGGGCGGCGACCTCTATCCTGTTCAACAATGTTTCCACCGGAAAGAAATGCCTTGCCGTGTCTATCATGAACCCACGGTACCCGAATACCGGACGATCCAGGATCTCCGCATGCGGCATTTTGCCGTCCGCCGACAGCCACTCGGCAGTGACCTTGCCGTAAAAATATCCGACGTCGGAGGAACAGTATATCTTCAGCCCGTCGCCGTCCGCCCTCAGCCTATAGCCCTCGTAAGGCAGATTTTCGTCGAATATCCTTTCCGCGTCCGCGGCGGTGTATCCGTACTGCTCCGACGAAAGTAACTCGAATTTTTCCGGTGCGGGTATCAGTTTGTTCATAGTCCCTCCTAGGCTTCGCCTATAATTTTTCTATTCGCCTATATTATTTCTATTGTGCTTTGCGGCACGGTATAATCGCCGTCGCCGTCGGAAACGGTTGCCCTTTGCAAAGTCAATACGGCTTTTTCGGCTCCGTCCTTTTTGATCTTAAACGAAATCAGCGCGCCGTCAGTCATCGCCGTCCTGCCGTCCTTAGCCCACAGTACGATCTTGAACGACGAAGCCTCGGCGTTGACGGAATAATTCATGTCTGCGGACACGGTTACGGCGTCCTCGGGTACCAGGGAATAATCCAATTTCATTCCCGTCATGACTACTTCGAACATCACTCCCAACGCGGGGAAGTTCTCCGTGCCGGAACAGGAAACGCCGATAACGCGGTTTTCGCCCTCGGTCAGGTTCAATCTGAAAGAATTCGCCGCCTCCGAAGAGCCTATCACCCTGTATATCCATTCTATTTTAAACCCTGCAAACTGCACCGTCAGCGTAGACGCGTTGGTTGGCACGTCCGTAGAAAAGCCCGACACCATGTTCGGAGTCAGCTTTGTCCTTTGCACTCTGCCGGTGGTGTAGGTAACCAACAGAAAAGCGTTATCGAAATCTATCTGTTCGTCCACGCGATAGACTTCTTTCAATGCTCCGTCTTCCAACTCAATACTCCTGACCCCTTCGACGGGGTCGTCGTTACATGCCGCCAGAATCAACGCCGACAGCAAGATCAGGATCAGCAGCGGCACCCATTTCCTTTGCCTATACATACTTCTTCCTCCCGAACCCTCCGCTGACGGGCGCGACGAACGCTTCCGCCGCCTGTCGCAGCGGAGCGGGTGCGCGCTCCGACGGTACGCGCTGTTGGTAATTTATCAGATCCGACAGCGTAGACTTACCGTCACCGTTGAAATCGAATTCCGCCCCGCCGCCGCCTATCAAGGAATCCGCCATTCCGAAAATGTCGTTTTGGGTTACCGAACCGTCGCCGTCGGTATCTCCTCTGACGGATATTTTGAAAATTATCACTGCCGTGCCGTCGGCGTTCGACAGGCGCAATTCGTCGCCCGTCATGGCAGGCAGAGTGTAATCCAAAACAAGCGTACCGTCCTTTCTGTAATATTGTGTCGTCAAA